>JAFGQK010000308.1 GCA_016935735.1 Spirochaetales bacterium
GCTACCAGGTCAAATAAACCGCTATATTCACTAAGCACCTGAATAGTTCATTTATTGGGTTGTGGGCGAAGCCAACGTTATGAATAACCTTATGAAAACTATATATCATTCCAGAATCAAAACAATCCTGTTCACGTTTTTATTAATATGAAAATAATATTTAATTATGATGAATCATCAATACATAAAACATATGACAGGGCACGGGAATTGCCGCCCGAAACGATAACGCTATGGATGAAAGAAATCCCGGCATGTCGCAGGCTCCCGGGAGTAATTCATCTGCACAGAATGCACTGCTTGTCAATTTCTCATCACAGCAGCAGGCAAATACCCTGGTTCGTATTCAAACCAGTAACAGCAATGGGATTCTCACCTTTATGTCGTCAAAAGCGTATCAGTCAGTGGCGTTTTCATCCCCCAACCTTTCAAGCGGCACAACATATTATGTCTACCTTGGCGGGAGTACATCAGGTTCACCAACTGATGGTCTTTACCAGAACGGTACGTATAATCCCGGCAGTCAATATACCAGTTTCACTGTATCAGGCAAAGTAACGACGATTGGTGGAGGTGGGGGAGACGATTGGTGGAGGTGGGGGAGACGATTGGTGGAGGCGGGGGACCTGGTTTTTAAATTATAATGGTCATTTTATTTTAACAGGGGCATCTGTTCTTTTGAATTATCTTAAGACCAGACGCTCCTGTTATTTCAATATTTTTTTGGCCGGAACCTTACTGGATATGATATCTTTGCAGGTCATAAAGCATTTCCAGGTTTTCTTGTTTTGAGTTATGGGCTTGGGCCTTCGCTGTGATATTATACAAAACTGTTAGGTAATAAAAACCCGGCCCTATTCTGAATGAAACCATATGATATTTATGCCTGCCGTTTTCACGGCAAACAATCTCTCTATTAAAACATCACAGGTTTCAGGACCGGGCCGGGTCATTATATCCCCTGCTTCTTTATAGCAATTATAACCGGAAATACAGATTCTTGCAAGGTATTTAAGAGAGAATAGGGAGATTTATTTTTAAATACATTAGCGGTAACAGCAATCGACCAGATCCATAACAGGACACCCGCCAAGGCAGGAATTCTTTAGATTGCAGGTACTGCATCGTTCTTTCTTTTCACTATTCTGCTTCAACAAATCCCTGAACTTTCCCGCCGGTTCCCCATTCCATATCTCCTTTAATGAGTTTTGTTTTAAATTACCCAGTACATAATCGGGTAAGAATGTACAGGGAATAACATCCAGATCAGGGGAAATGCCAATACTACTCCGGCAGGCAGAGCATCCTTCAAGGTATTTCTTGCTCACAAAGCTTTTCCCTTTATAACCTGCTATTGCAGGTGCAAGACAACAATCATAACCCACACGTATTTTATCAGACAGCTTGTGAAAAGCAGCCTCCAGACCTTTACTGACCTGAATTGCATCCAGGGTAGATAAAGGACTGCTGAACCCTTTTCCCCGTCCTGCCGGTTTAAAAGCAAGAAAAATCACCCCATATAAATGAGGAGAATCAAGACAAAAGGCAACAATATCATCAAGATCGTGAACATTATCCGCACTCAATGTAACCTGCACTACCGTGGGAATAGAAAAAGATTTCAGTTTTAAAATAGTTTCTTTCACATGGTCAAAACCCACCCTGCGCCACATGGCCAGCTTTTCTCCTGTATTCTCCAGGCTGATGGCAATGGCGCCACAGTACTTTTTCAGTATCAATAACATTTTCTCTGTCAGGTGCATGCCATTTGTCGAAAGGTTAGGAACGATTCCTTTCTCGTGGCAAAGGCGAAGAACCTCCTCGATATGGGGATGCAAAAGCGGCTCTCCCCCGCCTATCGCTATCTGACAGACACCATATTCACTTATCCCGGAAAGAACCAGATCGATGTCATCCATGGAAGCATGCTTCCCATCAGGAGATGAAGAAGCATAACAATGAGAACAGTTTAGAAAACAACGATTGGTGATCTGAAAATCGGCAAGCGTCGGTGCTGAAAAAACAGTAAAATCATAATCCCTGGAAAATCCGGCCCCGGTCGTTATATACTTTACATCCCTTTTCCTGTCATACGTAATATTTTTTTTTATGGTCTTGATAAATTCCATTTCCTTTTTATTCAATGTCAAACCGGTATTTTTAAGAAAAGCGGATACAAGATCCAGGGCCTCATGATCCAGTTCAAGGAATGTTGCATCTGCAGGATCAAAAAGAATACCCCCGAAATCTTCTTTTCGTACAATTAATGGCAATAAAGCGGTATTACTTTTCATGTCCCTTTCCCTTTATCTTTTTCCAGACCTTTCGTATAATTCTTTCGAGAAAAAATAAACCGGTAATCAGAATCACCACAATCCCGATACTTAAAAGCGGTTTACCCCATGCAGGAAGCTGGAAGGGTGTCTTGAGCTGGTCCGGTTGAACTGTCGTTGACTGTGTTGTACCGGAATCCGGGGGAACCTCCTCGGTTGACTGTTCCTGGCCTTCTATTGCATCAGCAGGATCTGTTTCCGGGGGAATCCATTCCGAGGATGCAGAGGAATTCGTGGTAAAACCCGAGAGTTTACGAATTATTTTCATGATCCGTTCCTTTCCTTTTTTGGGCTGATTGCAACACAATGGATTCACCTGTTTTTGCGATGCGGAGGAAAACCTTTTCTCCAACAGTATAGTGTGCCCTGTTCAAATCTTTAATATTAATCTTTTTTCCGTTCTGTAATGTTACCCTTATTGTACGATAGAATCCATAAAACTCGATTTTTTCTATTACCCATTCATTTGTCTCATGACCGCTTTTGGAAATGAGAAATTCCTCCGGCCGGATTAAATAAAAGGAATCATCGCATAAGGCCTGATTATGAAAATGAAAAAGTGTTTTTAAATCATACCCGGAAATATAATTGACATCCCCGACAAAAGAAGCTACCCATGGATCTGCCGGCTGCGTGTAAAGCAGGGAGGGCGGGTTTTCATCCTTTATTTCGCCGTCCTTAAGCACATAGACATTGTCACTGAAAAAAAATGCTTCTGCATGATCATGGGTGGCAAGTATGGTGGTCATATTATACTGTTTCAGAATATCCTGCAGCCTTCCGTATAAATATTCTTTCATCTTTCTGTCTATATTGCTGAATGGTTCATCAAGCATCAGTACCCTGGGACGGACAGCAAGTGTCCGGGCAATCGCCACCCGTTGCTGTTCACCCCCGGACAAGGTATCGACACACTGATATTTAAGATGTGTTATTTCAAATAATTCAAGCAGTTCTTCTGCAATGATGCGGCGTCTGGATTGTTCCAGATGGTTCAGGCCGATAACAATGTTCTTATACACATCTAAATGGGGAAACAGGATGAATTCCTGAAAAACCAGGGCGAATTCCCTCTGTTCAGCCGGGATAAATATTCTCTTCCCCTTAGACAAAAGGGTATCCCCAAAGGAAAGAGAACCCTCATCAACATCCTCCAGACCCATTATGATACGCAAAAGCGTCGTTTTCCCACTCCCGCTCGGACCGAGAAGGGATACAATTGTTCCGCTTTTAATCCGGATGTTTATGTTTGAAAGGATCTTTTTCCCTTTTACGGATCTGGAAAGGTTCTGTATGGTAAGCATTATGAAATACTCTCCTGTACATTGAACCATCTACTGAGTGAAAAAACGGGGTAAATGGAAAGAAGGACTAAAACGATCGCAAAGAGTGCACTGTTTTTTATCATTCCGATACGGGTATATGAAAAAATTCTTAAGGAGAGTGAACTATAATGAAAAGGCTGCAATACCAGGGACATGGTGAGTTCTTTGGCAACAATAATAAAGGTAAAAATGCAACCAATCATGATTGAAGGCTTTAAAAGAGGGAGATGTATATGCATTATCCTGTATATGCTTTTTTTCCGCAGGATACGGGTAAGCTCATCAAGACGTGAGGATATTCTTTTCATCCCGCTTTCAATGCTGAAAAATGAAAAACACAGGTACCGTATGATACAGGCAAATACAATCAGGAAAATGGAACTTACCAGCCATCTGGTACCCGGGAATGTATAAAAGGCACTGGTCAGGAACAATAAGGCAATGCCAATAACAATACCGGGTACTGCATACTGTGCACATATTATCCAGCATACTGCATGGATAAATGAATGCGGCCGGGAATTCCTTTTAAGGTAGTGAAGAAACATACTGATAATGATACTTGCAAGAGTAACAATGAAAGCCAATATGACTGTATTAAAAAGATTGCTGAACAGGAAAGCGGTATTCGTTATTTTCAGTTTTTCAATAGCCCAGGAAACAAGAATAGAAAAGGGGATAATGAATCCTGCCAGCAGCGGAATAGATAAAAGACAAACAGAAAGGATTGCCTGTCCTGCTGCTAAAGTATTTTTTTTAACAGGGGTCCACCGGTTCGGCGGATTATAAAAAGAAGCATTGCGGGAAAATAGCGTCCAGATAAAAAGGAAGAGCAATGGTATGACATATGCAACTAATGAAAGCTGTGCTGCCAGGTGCTGGTTAAACATGGAAAACCATGTATCGTAAATACCTGCGGTAATGGTTCTGACCCCGAGAATCTGGACAGTCCCATAATCACTTATGATTTCCATAATAACCAAAAGCAGACCAAGGAACATCGCAGGTTTCGCCATTGGAAAAATAATTTTAAAAAGCCGCTGCCGGTAATGTAATCCAAGGCTTTTTCCTGTTTCTATATAAATGACCGACTGGTTTTGAAAAGTGGTCTTTAGAAGTAAATAAAAATAGGGATACAGGGTAAATCCGAAGATCAAACCTGCACCCCAGATATTCTCGATGCCGGCTCCAAACTGGTAATACTGGTGTGTCATTTCCTTGTAAACGGCTGCGACAATGTATGGCGGGAAGGCTAATGGCAGGCAAAGTGCCGCTTCAAAAAAACTTCTTCCCGGAAACTCATAGTAAACAACAGCTACCGCACAGCCAAGTCCTGTAATGAATGCAAAAAAAATACCAATAATGGATACAAGTAATGTATTACTTAAAAGGGATACCAGGATGGAGCATGGTATATTTAAAAACGGTAAAGAAAATGAAGAAGACAGTGCCTCATACACAATATAGAGTACGGGCAGCAAAAAAATGAGAAGAATTATAAAACCATAAACTGTTTTCTTCATTTAAGAATTACTATTAAGAATTACTATTTATTATCGAAATTAATTTCATCCAGTACTTTAATAATTTCCGGACGATACTTTTCAATCTCTTTCAATGGAACAAAATGAATCTTGAATTTTCCATCGACAACTTCTTTTTGTTCATCACCAAGTGATTTATTTACATCCGATAAAGGAAGTTTATCATTAATAGGGTATTCATATAAGGTATTACCCATATACTGCTGTGCGTAATCATCTACAAGAAACTCCAGAAATTTTTCCGCTTCTTTTTTATTTTCAGTCGCTTTTGTGAGTGCGGCACCGCTTTGCAGAATATAAGTCCCTCCATCGTTTTGATTCGGGAAAAATACCTTTGCCGATAATCCCCAATCACGCTGATCTTCCGTGGATAACATGATTCCCATATAATACGAGTTTACAATTGCAACATCACATTTACCTTCATAAATAGCACGTACCTGTGCACGGTCATTATCCTTTGGGGGCAGGGCAAGATTTGCATGCAACCCCTCTACGAATGATCTTGTTTTCTCAAATCCCATTGTTGCCGCCATTTGTGAAAAAAGACAGAGATTATATTCATGATACCCGGAGCGGATGCATACCCGGCCTTTCCATTTGGGAGAGGTAAGATCCTCGTAAGTGGATAATTCTTCTGCTTTTACCCGGTCTTTTGAATAATAAATAGCACGGGCACGATATGAGGTGGTAAAGTAATAATTTTCAGGATCACGAAAAGAAGCCGGCAGTTTTTGTTTTAATCTGGAAGAAGTAAAAGCCTGTAATAAATCCTTGCTCCTGGCAGTTTCAAGTAAATTTATTGTACTTGTTATCACAATATCAGCTTCTTGTGGACGGGCTTCCAGACGCGGTAATAGTCCTTTCTCGACAAAGACTGCATTAATCTTTGTTCCTGTCTTTTTTGTGTAATATTCCATTAACGGTGTTAAATGAGATTCTGTTCTGTCTGTAATCACTCTCACTTCTTTGGGAGGGGTGGAACAGGATAGAATAAGGACTATCTGAACAAGAATTAATACACCTGTTATAATACGTTTACTCATAAAAACTCCTCTTCATAAATCATTTTATCATCTTTCCCCGCTATTCTCTAAAAAAGTATTCTTTAAAAATCAAGATGCTGGTTAAGAAGATATATGAGTCAATAATATGAAATACGATAATCTTTGTCAATAAAGTATACGTTTCATCAACAGGGCAATACAGCTCAGATAATTTCCAAACCGGCAATTTTTCCTGCTTATCCTGAATGTCTATAAATTGCCCTGGCAGATAATTCATTTAGTTTTACTATATCCGTGATTTCATTAATCACTAATCTGGTTTCCTGTCGTGTTACAACCGGAAAATTATGGGATGAGTTAATATATTTTGCAGCCCCTTTCCGGTTTTTATATTCTGCAATAAAATCTTTATGATCTTGTATGCGCTTCACTATTCTTTGATTTGCCTGATATTTGATTTTATCCAAATCTTCAAAGATAATTTTAGCTAAGTTATTGTCAATTTCCATCCCTGTACTATTTCTTCCACTGGCAATGCATGCATAAGCCGTTGTGCCTGTTCCTGAAAAAGGATCCAGTACAGTATCCCCTTGTAATGAATACATATTTATTAAGCGATAGGCTAATTCAAACGGATAAGCAGCACTCCGGTTTCTCAATTCTTTATGATTCAGGGTTTGCGATATTCCTTTAAAATCCCATGTATCTGAAAACCATTGATTCCTCTCTTCCCAGAAGAAAGAGGACTCCATCCGTTTCCTTTTTGCTGATTCATTGCTGAAAATACGCTTATTTCCTTTTCGGAAAATAAGAATGTATTCATGCTCAAGTGTCACATAGGCTCCGGCAGGCAACATTCCTGAACCCATGAATTTATTCGGTGCATTTGTCTGCTTTCGCCATAGAATAACAGGCAGCGTATCAAAGCCTGTTTGTTTCATTGCATGAATTATTCTGGAATGATTTGAATAAAGCTGAAACCTGTTCCCAATAGTTCTCGTTGCATCACCAATATTGATACAGACAAAGGAGCCCTCTTTTGTAACCCTGTACAACTCTTTCCACACTTTATCGAGTTCTTTATGCATTAATTCAAAAGCTTTATCCCCATCTTCATTCAATAACCTATCTTCAATACCCTGCGACATATCAGAGAAAAGCTGATCCCACATTTGAATCATTGGATACGGGGGAGAGGTTACAATAAGATCAATTGACCTGTCTTCTATCACCGATAAATCTCTTGAATCCCGGATATATATATTGTGCGTGCTTTCCATTATTTTACCTCGAATTATAGCCAGTAATGACACCATGTTCAATATATTGAACCCCACTTATTATTTTATATGGTGCAAATCAAGAATTTCCTTTACCGGACAGAGATTCCTGGATTTTTTACATAAAGAATGAAGTATTCATAATTATAATAATGCCTATACGATTGAATTAGTGATTGTCATCATACCCCCGGAAAATCGAGTTTTTATCAATATACCCCTATAAGGTGTGGTATACTATGTTGTATGAAGGAGAAATCCTGCAACTAATAGACGGAATGAAAAGATCAAAACACACTCGATATCATAAATCCATGACAGTGATACAATCCATTGATAAAGACAATAGTACATTTGAAGATGTTGACAATAAAGTTTAATTATCCCTGTTTTCCATTTGTTTTAAAAAGTCTTATATTTTATACTATATATGTGACAAATCATAAGCGATCAAAGAAAAAAACCCTTACAAACACCATGACAATAGGAATTGCCGGGGATGTATTGAACTATGATATTCCAATCATGTATTTCATGGCAATAAAAAATGTTGTATTGAAATATGATGTAAATGTACTCTATTTTACAACCAAACCTATACGATCGCCTTATAATTATGATATCCAGTCCAATATCCTCTATGACATGATCAGTGAACAAAATATCGATGGATTGATTATTGAATCAAATATCCTGGTATCATATGTGTCCCAAAAAGAATTAATAGACCTGTGCTGCAGGTATCATCCCCTGCCAATTGTGAGTATTGGCGTTTTAATAGAAGGAATCCCCAGTGTCCTGAATGATAATACCCAGGGGACGTATAAAGCAGTATCACATCTTATCGAGGTGCATGGTCATAAGCGTATTGCTTATCTCCAGGGGCCAGAGGATCATCCCGATGTGCAGGAACGGTATAATGGATATATCCGGGCATTGGATGACCATGGGATTATTCTGGATGAGAAATTAATTCTTCCGGGGGATTTCCGCACCTCTACCGGCAATAAGGCTGTATCAATGTTAATAGATCAAAGGAAAATGAAACCGGGCAGGGATTTCGATGCCATTGTGTGTGCAAATGATTATATGGCATTCGGAGTAAATACTGAATTGCAAACCCGTGGGGTCCAGGTGCCGGAGGATATTGCTGTTGTGGGATTCGATGATATTTATATATCCAGGTTTTACTGTCCTGCATTAAGCACGGTACGTCAATTCTTCGATGAAATGGGCAGGCGGGCAGCGGAATTACTCATCAACCGGATTAAAGGAGAAAATACCCCGGATGTAATCAAGGTTCCGGCAAAATATATACAGCGTCAATCCTGTGGATGTGAATATTCAGGAGAAATTGAAACGGAGCAGACATTGGAGTTGCCCGCAGATGTATCTATGGCAATCTCTTCAAATCCCTCAAAATTTCTGCAGTACCTGAGCAACAAAATCCTGTATTCCGAATTATCCCGTGAGGAACTTCTGGGATGGGATCAGGTAATGACCCTGCTACGCCATCATAAATTGTGGGACTGGGGAGTATCCGATAATGAGAAGGATATATCATTAGGACAGCATGCCTGGTCAGTAATGGGAAAAACCTCTTACACGCTATTTGAAAATATCATTAACGCACGATCAATATTAGTTACAAGAACAGGTTTGATTTCCACACTTGATATTTCGGAACTGATGAACATCCTTGAAAGAGAGTTGCCGGGATTCGGGATTCATAAATGCTATCTGGCATTATACGAAAATCCGCCACCCTTTACCTATCCCCAGACACCTCCCGAGTGGTCCAGGTTGATACTGGCATTTGATAAGAACGGGAGGATAGATTTGCCGCCGGAAGGAATAATCTTTCCGACTCGTAACCTGATACCGGAGGAATTCTTAAAGCAACAGGACCGCATGAGAATGTTAGTGGATGCACTTTACTTCCAGAAAGAACATGTCGGATTCTGGCTGCTGGATGTCTGGGATGCCACTATTCTCAATGAAAAGGTATATCCCATACTTACAAGCCAGATCAGCAGTTCACTGAAAAGTGCATTGCTTTTCCGGGAACTGGCAGCCGCCAATAAAGAGATCCGGAAACTCAACAAACAGTTAAAGGACGAAAACCTAAGGATAAATACGGAGATGGAGGTAGCCCGGCATATTCAGATCGCCCTGCTGCCGGAAGTAATAAAGACGATTCATCCGGACTTTGAAATTACAGCCCGTATGCTTACCGCAGTACAGGTGAGTGGGGATTATTATGACATAAGCCTTGACAGGGAAGGAGTACTCTGGCTGGGAATAGGTGATGTATCCGGACATGGGGTTGCCTCCGGCATGGTTATGATGATGGCACAGACAATCCATACTGCAATTACTTTGAATTATAACGTGAGTGCACGGGACATTGTCGTCATGGTGAATGATATATTGTTCAGGAACATTACCGGCCGTATGGGGGAAACCCCATATATGACTTTTACCACACTTAAATATCTCGGGCAGGGCCGCTTTCAATATGCCGGATTACATCTGGATTTACTTATTTACCGGCAGTACTCCCGGGTATGTGAGGTGATAGAAACCGAAGGAATGTGGCTGAATGTGAAACCGGATATCCGGGAAGACACAAAGAATGCTGAATTCTTTCTTGGGATTGGTGATGTATTGATCTTGTTCACCGATGGATTGACAGAGGTTTTTAACTGGAAAAGGGAATTACTCGACATTTATGGTTTCAAGGATATCGTTACCGCACATGGGGGAAAGGATGTGGAGGTAATGCAGGAAGCGATATTCAGGGATGTGATAAACTGGTGCAATGGAGAGTACAGTGATGATATGTCCCTGGTAGTTGTACAGCGGATCAGGTAAATAATTCAGTTATATTTTATTTTATAAACCTATGGCAGGATTGGATTTGCTTTACGATTTTTTCTTCGAAGAAATCTTTCCGTTTATTGAACTCCATCCTGTTTTAATAAGATGGGGACAGTGCTTTTTCCCGTATTCAAGACACTCATAGTAATTCCTGGGGATGTCTGCTTTTTTCATATCCTTTGGATCGTAGTAAATATCTGCGCCGATGGACTCAAACACATATACCTTGAACAGCTTTTCAAGTTCCTGCTGGAGCAGTCCCTTTATTTCGACCACCCGGACATCGTATCCGGTTTTTCTCAAATCTTCCCGGAGTGGCTGGTTAAGATAGCCGGTACATATTTCAATACGGTGTGTGCCAGGTGATGCATGAAAATTGTACAGGAGCTCCATTCCCAGTTCCGAGTATTTCTTTAAGTAGAGTTTGGTGGAAAACCGGCATTTTGTATCGTCCCTGAAGTATTCAACCGGGACTGTTGCAGTGAGCACCTTTACTTCGTCCGATACGCCTACCATAACACCGCATAAGGGGAAACCCCACCCTGCATCATCAATCCTTAAGACCTTTTTATCCGGCGGGATAAAGCTTAAATAGTCTTCTTCTATTAACCGCCTCAGAACAAGCTTGTCTATACATACAATACTGTGTCCCCTTTGCTTTCTATTATAATCGTATATTTTTATATTCCATTTTGGTGAGATACCTTTTTTCCCCACTCCTTTATACGAGGCAAAAAGAGAATCGTTATTTTCAACCCTGCTTGTCAAAAAACCCTTTTTACAGGCTTTCTGAAGTTTATTGTTTATATATGCAATTTCATTCGGAGTGAACTTTTTTTTCCCCAGATCGATGTGCATTATCCGTGCTCTTCCTTTATATGCTATTGCTTTGACCACTTGATTATCAATTATTACAATAATAACCATATCTAACATTCCAGTATAATGGTCAAAACTTAAGTGTTTTGACAACAAGAGTTATGTCATTATTTTTATAGTTATCTTTACTCCTTTAGTTATCCAATAAAGTTAAAATATCCTGGTCAAAACACTATCTGCTTTATTTAGTCCAACTATACCAGGATTGAAAGATAAAATCAAGTGTGTATTCATTAATTTTACTTTTTAAAAATAAGGAATTCAGAAATATCACGGCTGACAGTCTTGTTTTATAAATAAATAATTTCTTTTAATCTGTTTTATTATCTTTTTTTGTATTGGGATTCTCACCTGTTAAGTAGTGGTTAAGGGTGTCATAATTTTTTATCGTAAAGGTAGGGTTACCCTGAATGGAGAGGGTAGTCCAAAGGTTGCATGTCGCATAAGCAGAAGATGTATATTACAATTGTTATGCGACGTAGACAGCCTGGACACGAGATTATGTTAGGCTAACACCTGACTCTATTCGCACTTTCACATAACCCACAAACCCCGCAGTAAGTTAAAGGTAAAAATTCAGGCCATTATAATGCGACGTTTTGCGGGACCGGATGGACGGCACAGTTTTTACGAATGGCACTTTTGGCAGCACAATTTATATGCAACCTATTCCATGATTCTTACAGGTTATTTCCTGCAAAAACTGTGACAAGTAAAATGCCCCCCGAAGGGAGCGGAGATATAAAAAACAGTTAGGCACCATTTCATGTGAAAGAAAATAAATTTAGAAACCATTCGTTTTATTATTATTTATCAGTATTGGAATATCCACCCTGCCGATTTGAATATTTTAATTCAAGCCCTGATTGAGCATTTAATTTTATAATAGAAGAATGTATATTTTCCATAAGTTTATTAATATCATAATCAGCATTTTCTGCTAAAAGTTTTTGA
>JAFGQK010000309.1 GCA_016935735.1 Spirochaetales bacterium
AAATTTCAGGGAAAATTTGCAACCCCTGTGGAAAAGTTGTGGATAACTTCAAAAACAGGTGAGGTTGCAAATTTTCGTGTTTTAATTTATTATATTATAACAAGTTATTTTTGGTACAGTCCGAAAGGATATCCATGCTGGCATGGTTTGCGACACTAACCCTTTAATGAAATTGAGATAGAAAAAAGTCCGAAAGGATATCCATGCTGGCATGGTTTGCGACGAATTATTTCTCCGTATGCTGTTTAGAGATTGGTCCGAAAGGATATCCATGCTGGCATGGTTTGCGACTAAATCAATAATAACGATAAGCAAATTAATAGTCCGAAAGGATATCCATGCTGGCATGGTTTGCGACGATTTATAAAGTTTACAAGAAGGGAGATTTCTCCGGTTTGTCCGAAAGGATATCCATGCTGGCATGGTTTGCGACCAACAGAGGTTGGCAATATTGGTTTTAATCCAATGTCCGAAAGGATATCCATGCTGGCATGGTTTGCGACTAACAATCTTCCTCGGGATAGTCCGGATAGTACGGTATAGTCCGAAAGGACATCCATGTTGGCATGGTTTGCGACTGAGGTTCCTTCAGGAGTTGGTCGTAGCATATTGTCCGAAAGGATATCCATGTTGGCATGGTTTGCGACTTTGTAGTTGACGTGGAACGTGAAGCAGAGTCCGAAAGGATATCCATGCCGGCATGGTTTGGGGAAAAGGCACCATGCATCGCCGAAAGTAAAAAAGAGTATTTTTTCCTGTTTCTCCAGTGTATATATGATTGTAAAAAAGAAAGCTATTTGAAAAATATCCCTCACCCGTTTATAAAATAATTTTTAATTTTTAAAAAAATATTTGACTATTATGCTGGGATATCTATACTATTCCTTATATGGCACCTGGCAAAGAAGAAAAAAGAAACGAACTTATGGATTCCATTATTCCCTTGAGATTTTCCGTATTATTTATTTACCCCTTTGAGTATGAACTGATCCAGGGAAGGTTCACTCCGGATCTATTTGATAATTTCAGTGTATCAAAGAATTATTACTGGAAACATCATGAGTATGATTATCTTGCTTCATCTTTAAACTATAATGAATATTTTTACTTCTATACATACATCAGGGAGATTATTTTTGATAAAAGAGAAAAGAAGGTACATAATGTACTCTTTTTTCGCTTAATGCACCCTGAAAATAATGAAAACCTGGATTTAAATTATACAATTGAATGTGATAATAATAAATGTTTCGAACTCCCCGTTATAAAAATAAATTTACACCTTTTTGACAGCGGTATTGGTTTCTTAATTCTTCAAATCGAAGACAGTTCCAATAAACATAATATACGCTACTATTTAAACTTCATAAACCTGGGAAGAAGGCTTTATCCCCCGTACCTTGGAATGGGAGACAAAATTGAAATATATAATGACATTAAAAGAATTTCCTGTGAAAGCAATTCAAAAAATGCTTTTAATAACCTGGATTGTCCGGAAAAAATAATCATAAAAAACAGGGTGGAAGAACTTGTCTCTCATGATTTTAAACAGGTCCGGGATATAGAAGAGAATGAAATTATCGCAGGATTAATCGGAAAAGCAAGGTATGGTTTCACAAAAAAGCACATTCTCGACGACAGGATGATTTCCCTCTGCTACTATGAATTTCCCGAAAACCATAAAGGGAAAATAAAAATATTCCTAAACTCCCTGTCTGAATATTTCTCTTATAAAAACAATAGTGAGTCAAAAAATCAGTCTGCTTCACTAAAGCTTTACTTTCAAATGCTGTTTATCGATGCAGGTTCACCCTCCTGTTCAAATTTTACTGAAATGAAAAACATTATAGATAAATCCACCTATAAAAGATGGGCAACTACTTCCTTTTATGGTTTTTCACGTTTCAGTTGTGTGTTTATAACCATAAACAA
Organism: Spirochaetales bacterium; assembly: GCA_016935735.1. Taxonomy (GTDB): domain Bacteria; phylum Spirochaetota; class Spirochaetia; order SZUA-6; family JAFGRV01; genus JAFGRV01. The sequence goes on from JAFGQK010000309.1 coordinate 1,933, forward strand.
CTATATTTACAATCATTTTTCCTGCATGTATTACCAGATGGCCTTACTCATCTTCCTTTACAGAAGTATGCTTTTGAAATTCTCGAAAAAAAGCAGTAAAATAGGACATATGCTGCGTGAAGAAAAAAATAATAAGAAAATCATCAATGAACTTGAAGAACTAAAAAAAGGTTTTATATTGTTCAGGAACAAGTTCTGGTTCAGGGAAATAACCCCCCAGGATCAGGGAATTGAAATGTTCAACCTGTGGGAATCCGTTATACAGGTAAATACACTTCTTAATGATGTAAAGCAGGAAATAGATGAGATTTATTCGTATATAAACTTGCAGAATGAAAAGGAAATAAACAATAGATTACGAAGTATTTCTATTATCGGTTTCGTATTACTTCCCTTCTCTATTGTTGTGGGAATTTGGGGAATAGATAAATTCGATTATACAAAACTCTTTTTTAGCTATTTTACAGAGTACGGAATACTCTCACCGGGGTGGATTTTTTTACTGATGGCAGTATGTTTTATATTCATTTCCTGGGGTGGCTTGAAATTAATGTCAAAATACATTAACAGACAAAAAAGCAAACGATTCATCTTCTTTCTTGGCGGGCATGATGCGGAAATGTGTGAGATAAAAAAACTATTAAAAAAGCAAAAGCAAAAGGTTGTTGATAACAACCTGCAATGGGGTGCAACCCTTTCTTACTATTCAAATAAAATAGAAAAAATAAAGGAGTATGAAATTCCCGTGTTCATTGAGCTTGAAAAGGATATTCCCATTCCGGAAAAATCAATTATAATCGATCACCATGGCAGGATGAATCTTAAGTCTTCCATCGAACAGGTAGCCGACTTACTCGACATTAGGCTGGACAGGCAGCAGACGCTTATTTCCATAAATGATGTTTCGTATATCACGGGATTAAGGAAGGCCGGGGCATCAGAGGAGGAAATAGAAAAGATAAGACGATATGACCGCCAATGCCAGGGAGTTACGAAAAAGGATGAGCAGATGGCTGTAAAAGCAATAGCCGGGAAAAAAGAATATGGGAAGCTGGTGCTTATTACATCTGAAATAGCTAAAACGAGTCCTGTAACAGACCGCTTATTTGAAAAATATGAAAATATTCTTATCATAGCAAAAAACGAAGTGAATTTCTTTGGCCGGGGGAAGATAGTAGCAAAGCTTAAACAGGATTATCCAGCATCCTGGTACGGCGGAAACCTGCCGGAGTACGGATTCTGGGGAATGAAAACTGCAGAAGAGGATATAAAGGAAAAGATAGTAAAAGAAATAAAGGGGTGGTGCGGAGTATGAATGACAAAAGTGACTTCAGGTTTAAAATACCGCTTAAACAGCATTCACCATTAATTCATTTCCAGGTAAAAAAGGAAGGGCCGAAAGATGAATTAATAAGAATTTCAGAGTTTAAGCCTTTAATTGAACGGTTTGTTAAACATTATTTTACAGCTTTTGATCCCGGGTTATACAATAATTTTAAAAAATGTATCGGGGAATATTTTAATAAAGACAAAAAACAGGCCTCTGCGTATAAACTGCATGCAAGTACTGACTTATCGCCAAATAAAAAAAATAAGAATACAAAAAAGGATACGGCTTATTTTGGGGATTACTGTGAAATTGAATACCCAGGCCTTACCCTTACTCTCTTCAGTTACCATAAAGAAGTACTGGAACTCCTTAAATCGGTGATTCCCATTGTATTGAGCGGCTTTAACCTGGGGACAAGAAAATCCAAAGGATTCGGTTCATTTACCCCGGTAACCATGAAGGAAAAGGAGTTTCAGACCAACCTCATAAAGCTTTATAAACAGGAGAATATATTTGTTAAAAACAATATCCACTATTTCCGTAATGAAGTAAATAAAATCTACCAGCTCCTGAAAAGCGGTAAGAACAAACCATACGAAAAATCCATGCTTTATGAGTATTTTATGAAAAAAGGAATAAGATGGGAGAAAGCCGCTTTAAAGAGAAAAATAGCTTACAAAGTAAAAGAAAAAGGATCTGCATGGCATCCCCTGCTGAATACATCCGGTAAATACCCGGAAAATGAACATACAGATATTTCCTGTTCCTTTATTCGGGCTTTACTGGGGCTTGCCGGGCATTACACTTTCTTAAATAATAACAGGGAAAGGCAATATACGGTTTCAGTTGAACATGAAGAGGTTAAAAGGATTCCATCGCCAATTCTCTTTAAAGTGTTTGAAAACAAACTCTATGCAATATCTGTATGGGAGTTTTACAGGGAAGAGTATAAAAACATATTGGGAAAAACTTTTAAATTCATCATAAAGAATAATGAAATAAGAGGGAACCATTCGGAAGAAGATACAATACAATTGGACCTTGAAACACCTTCCGTATTTGATTTACGGGATTTTTTAACCGGGAACCTGCTGAAAATGGGTTATACAAAATTATAAAAATATATGTGGGGAGGTTATGGAATACGCAGGAATAACAATAGGACCAATATGGGATACAATTAAAAATGCAAAAAGAACCGATGCACTCTGGGCCGGCAGTTACATCTTTTCCTATTTAATAGAAAAAATTCTTACTGCAATTGAGGGAGCAGGTGTGGATAAAAACAAGGTTCTGATTCCCTGCCATGATGAGAAAAGTGTCGAAACACAGGCAGGATTATATCCAGACAGGATCATTTTTCATGCAGACACTATCCACCTTAGCGAAATAAAGCAAATCATCCATACAATACTTGAAAAATTTGCAGATGATATTGGAGAATTTCTCAACAAATGCGGGAAAAAAATAGATTGTACGGCAATCCGGACTTTTATATCAAATTACTTTAAGGTATATGCTGTAAAAACCACTGTACCGAAGGAGGATAACCCGGTTTTAGAGATAAATAAATACCTTGACTCCCTTGAACTCTACAATACAAATGTTCAGCCTGTGCGAGACACAGAGAACTACCTTTCCTATTTTCTGGAACATGTAAGGGGCAGTTTTCTGCTTGGAAAAGAAAAACGGATACGGTCCATCACGGAAATATCCGCCGGCAGTCTTATTGAACGTAATGCGGATTTACAGGAAATAGCAGCAGGAAAGAATTTTGATACCCTGGAAAAGGGAATAAAAGAACTTTTGCTGAACAGAGAAACAAAACGCCACCTGGGATATATTGCAGTCGTTATGGCAGATGGTGATAATATGGGGAATACTATTGCATCACTCTCACAAACTGACACAGCCAATAACAGGGGGAGCGATAATCCATACAGGGATTTTTCAAAGGCTTTACATGCATCCGCGCAAAAGTTTGTGCAGGAAATTACAGACTTTGGCGGGGAACCTGTTTATGCCGGTGGTGATGATCTGCTCTTCTTTGCACCTCTTCTTTCAAAAGACGGGGAAAAAACTATTTTTAGACTGATTGAGCAATTCGCACCGGTCAACCCGGGGGGAGGTCTTCCTCATATACCCAGCATTTCTTTCGGGGTTTCCATTACTTATCATAAATTCCCCCTTTATGAAGCGCTCCAGGCTGCCCGGGATCTTCTTAAAAAATCAAAAGCGGGGCAAAAGAACACGGTATCTGTCCGGCTCCTTACCCACAGCGGGAGTGCTTTTGAGGTGAGTTTTTACAAAGGGGGCGGGAATAATCCTTACAGTAAGTTTCTCCACCTTCTTGAAACAAACATAGATGATACAGGGTACCTCAGTTCCGTACGCCAGAAAATTCTTAAAAGTCAAAAGATAATAGAGACTGCAGGCAAAAACCGTGAACTTATGACAAATTTCTTCGAGAACGAATTTAACGAGGATGTACACAATAGGCACAGGGACTATTTAAATTCAATTATGGAGTATATTGATTCCCTGTACCAGGCGAACAACCAGGATGTAATAAAAAGAACAGCCGCTGCATTAAAGTTAATTGAACTGTACAGGCAGAAGGGGAAGGAATGAAAGATTTTAACTTAATTGATTCCGGGAGTAATTTTTATACCACGTACATGGTAAAACTTAAACCAGCGGACAAATTCTTCTTCGGGGGAGAGCAGACCTTTGGGGCAGATAATGAGACATATTTTGTACATTCCCTTCCTTTTCCGCAGCAGACGACAATCCTGGGTATGATTCGGAGGGAATTACTCATCCAGAACGGCCTTTCAGAACAGGGGTGGGGCCGGGACAAAATAAACGATATGAACAAAGCAGAAGCCGCGATCGGGAAAGAAAGCTTTCGTATCGATTACAATGGTGAACAGGACTTTGGATGGATGAAAAGAATCTCACCACTTTTTCTCGCTTCCGGCAGCAGGTATTATATAAAGACCCCTTTTGATTTCGGTTTTCATTATGAAAAGGTTGTGCAGGAATCCGCCGGATGTTTACTGGAAAATAACGGACAAAAAAAGTATATCCCCTATATGAACAACTATACTGCGAAAAACGGTTTAAACGAAGGTTTCATACACCCCGATTCTGATGAAAAACTTTCTTTTGATGATGTATTTAAGAAAGTAACGCAGGTTGGGATAACCAAAAATAACAGGACGGAAAAGGAAGAAAAGGCATTTTTCAAGCAAACCTTTTATACTTTTCAAAAAGAAAAAGAAATAAGTTTTGCCTTTCTTCTTGAATTAAAAGCTAACAATGAGAATAAACCTGTACAGCTTGAAAACAGTTTTGTCATGCTTGGTGCGGAAGGCAATATCTTTAAAATGGAAGTTGAACAGGCAGTTAATCCTTCCTTTTCCAATATGTTCAGGTTCCAGGCTGAATCTGGTCAACACGGGAGCAGAATAGTGCTTTTAAGCGATGCATATGTAAAAGAGGAACTGTTTACGGTCTGTGACTTTGCCATTACCAGGTTGAAATCCTTTCGTAATATTTACAATAAGACCCCTGAACATTCTCAATCCCGTCCCGGAAAAAACAGGTATTGCCTGGTAGAGAGGGGATCCGTATTTTATATGAAAGATTATAAAGAAGCCGCAGACATGCTGAATAATAAGAACTTACAAAAGATAGGATACAATATATACCAGGTGATGAAAGAAAGGGAATTTTAATATGAAATTTAAAAAGCGTTTTTATATACTCAGGACCCTTACGAACATGCATACGGGAAGCGGGGAGGTAAGTCTGGGTATCGTGGATAATATGGTACAGAGGGATACAGTGTATGAAACACCCACTATCAACTCTTCCAGCCTGAAAGGTGCCTTGCGTGAATATTGTGAACAGGAACAAGGGTTAGATGACAAGGAGATGACAGCCATATTCGGTTCAAAACCAAACTCGGATGACAATAGCAAAAATGAACAGGGCAAGTACAGGTTTTTCAATGCACACCTTATGGCGATGCCTGTCAGGAGCAGTACAAAACCCTTTTATATGGCAACATCTTTGATGATCCTTAAACACTTTCTTTCCCAATGTTCATTCTTTGAGTTTAAAGGGGAAATGGTAGATCAGATTCAGAATTTCTGCAGCAGGGTAAAAGAACCCGAAAGAAGCAGGCCAATTGTATTTGAACCAGGAGACGGGGCAGAAAAGGATAAAGAAACAATAGCTCTTGAAGACTATGAGGCTGTTATTTTCAGGGATTCGGACAGCCAGATAAAAACCGGAATTGATTTTATGACAGACCTTTTAAAATCCGGTTTAGCGCTGTTTCATGATGATGATTTCAAAGAATTATGTAAAAACCTTCCGGTGATAGCAAGGAACAACCTGGAAAACGGTGAGAGTAAAAACCTCTGGTACGAGGAGATCGTACCGCACCATTCGCTTTTTTATACTATTATATTGAAACAGGAAGGACAGGATATCTTTGATTACGATTTTCATAATAACCTCGTCCAGATCGGGGCCGGTGCAACGATCGGGTACGGGTATACAAAATTTGAAAGGCATATGGTATGAAAAAGGTTGAATCACTTATTCCAGGGGCAATTGAATCAATAAAAAAGATTATCGGGAACGGAAATTATACGGTACCTAAGGAATACAATGGCTATATCAACAGCTTTGGCATAAGCGTAAGGCAGTCGGGCCTTATTCCTGCACTGGCTTTTTATTCAAAAAAGGCAAAGGCCGGTGAGGAGAACCGGACAAAGATACTGGATGTACTCTTTGAGCTTGTGAAAATTCTTAAAACAGACTATTCCAAATATAAAAACCTTCTTGTGCTGGTGCTCGAAAATATTACTCACATTGAAGTGGTACAGAAGGATATTTTAACTGCGGCAATTGCCGCAAAACTCGCAATAAGGGTGTTCAAACAGGAGGAAAAGGCATCATGAATACCGGCTGGATGTATTATAAAGGTATATATAGAGGTATAGAAAAAAAACTTTTACTGTATCACATTGCAATGAAACAGGCAGGGGATTCCGAAGATAGAGAAAAGAAAAAGCCGGAAAAAACAAGTTCTCTTGAAAAGGAAATGAAAGAATATATACAGAAAGAAAACAAAAGGTTGCTTGATAAGAAAATAAATATATCCATGATCATACCCCCCTGGGAAACGTTATCCGGTATCACCAGCCCGTCACTCACCACAACATATCCCGGGCTTGCAGCCGGGACAGGGTATGAGCATGAGGCAGGAATCGAGGGTGAGTTCAAGACCGGTTTTTCCTTTGACCATACCACCGGACTACCCATCCTTCCCGGTTCGTCTGTAAAGGGAATTCTAAGAAACAGTTTTAATCATACGGAATATATAAAGGAAAAACTTGGGGGGGATTATCCTTCTGAAAAAATAGAGCTTTTAAAAAAATGGATATTTGAAGGTATTATGGATGGAAAACCCGTATCCATCTATAAAAGAATCATCTTTTTTGATGCGGTCATTATCCCGGGGAAAGATGATCTTTTTGATGAAGATTATCTTTCACCCCACACCAGCATGTTCTCAGAACCAATCCCTATAAAATTCCTCCGGGTCATGCCTGGTTCCAGAATCACGTTTGGATTTAAAATCCCGGAAAAAACCATCCTTTCACCCGGATTTATAATTAATGCATCCCGGGTACGTGATTTATTCAAAAAAATCATTCTTGATACCGGCGTCGGGGCCATGACCTGTTATGGCTACGGACACCTTATTGATCCAAACAGCAGATGATTTATCCAGCATGGACCAGGGTTATAATCAACCTCATGTGCATAAAAGCAAGGACCGGATGCAGGGAGATTCCCGGGGCCGTGTTCCAGTCTGTTTTAAAAAATGCATGGAATAAATGTGCTTTTGAATCATCCAGGAAGTTTGTGTTTCATCCTCCCGGTGGGACCGTTATGAAAAGGATATATAAAGACACGCTCTACTCTTTACATATTATTTTCAATGATCCCGAACCCGGAACAGGGAATTGCTTTATCCGCAGCCTGGAAAAAAGCCTTAAGGAATCTGAAGAAAACAACACACTTCATTATATCTTTACCCTTCAATCTTATTCTGCATGTGAAAAAAGAACAGTAGAGATCTTGCAAAAAGAATACGGGATCGGACAAAATGAACAGTCGCTGGTTCTTGCTTTTATATCCCCCCTTAATCTGAAAAAGGCAGGCAAAAAAGCAAGGCAATGGGACATTTCGAGCAGGATGCTTACCGATATTTTTTTAAAACGTATAAAAAATTTTTTTAACATTATCATAGAATCTTCGGATGTGGATACGGCTTCCCTTGAAGTCCAGCCATTCTACTGGCAGTACACGGAACAGGTACACAAGGGCAAAAGCAATAAAGGGAATCTCCTTCTTAACGGGTACAGGGGACTCCTTCCCCTTTCCGGGATTAGCCGGGAGTTTTTAAACCTGGTTATTATCTGTTCAGAAATACATGCCGGGGAGAGGACTTCCTACGGCCTGGGGCGTTTTATTATTCAAAAGGAATTTACCTATTTTGATAGAAAGCTTATAAAAAAACGGTTTATTCAAAAAGTACTCGATAAAATGATTGAAAAAAATGAGGGTGAAAGTGAATGGATAGAGCTGGTTCTGGACAACGGGATCGGGGAGATGATTCTTTCGAAACTTACGCCCCATTACAGGCATGGGGATTTCACCGCGTTTGAGATTGATAAAAAAAGCGGGGGCAAACGATTAATCTTTCATTCCCTTCCGGTAGACCAGGTTATAGAAAAGGCTGCCTTTATGGTCCTTGAACCGGTCTGGCGCAGGTTGTGGGAAAAGAGAAGCTTCGGTTATATCCGGGGAAAAGGGAGGGAAGATGCGAAAAGGGTGATAAATAAACTGATCTTAGAAGGGTATCTCTGGGTATTTGAATCCGATATTGAGTCCTTTTTCGACGACCTTAACCGGGATGTGGTTCTTAAAGCAGTAAAAAAGATTCTTCCCCCCGGGGACAGGATAGTGTATACCGTTATAGCAGAAACCCTTATGGCCCCAATTATTTCCGGTTCCGTAAGGCTGGAAAGGAACAGGGGGCTTCCCACGGGAAGCCCCTTAAGCCCCCTGCTTGCAAACCTTGTTCTGGATGTGTTTGATGAAAAAATGGCAGAAAAAGGGCATCTCATGATCCGTTATGCGGATGATTTTATCGTGATGACAAAAACAAGGGAAGAACTCATAAAAGCAGGAGCAGATGCACGGGAAATTCTTGCCGGCCTGGATCTCATACTGAATCCTGAAAAAACAGGGATAAAAAGTATAAGTGACGGATTCACTTTCTTAGGTTATGATTTTTATGCCACGGGAGATCCGGATCTTTTTACGGCGAAAGTGCTTTTTAAAACCCTTTATATTGAACAGCCGGGTTGCTTCTGCGGACTGGAAGGCGATATCATTACCATAAAAAAAGGCAGCAGAATACTGGCACGTTTTCCTTATTTCCGTGTTGGTGAGATTATCATTATCGGAAACTCGGCGGTTTCGACCTATCTTCTCCACTGCTGTTCCCGGGATAATATTCCTGTTACCTTCTGTTCAGGCAAAGGATATTGCATAAACACCCTGCGTCCGGATTCCAAAGCATTCTATACACTATCCGGAATTCATCTTGAACGATACAGGAGCCTTAAAGAAAGCGAACTGCTCGACATTGAAAAAAGGATTGTGACAGCGAAAATCGAAAATTATCTTTCATTCTTTCATACAAGGTTTATAAAAGAAAACAAATCATATGCATCCGGGTTTACAGACATAATTGAAAAGCTGGGTATGGCAGGTTCCCGGGATGAGATATTCGGATATGAAGGAGCCGCGGGCAGAATAATCTTTCAGCTTGTAAACGAAAACATTCACATTCCCTTTTTTACATCAGGGAAACGGCAGAGGAAAAATCCTGATCCCCTGAACTCGCTTATCAATTTTGGTTCATACCTGCTCTTTACCCATTGCAATGCCCTTGTCCGTTCTGCCGGACTGAATCCGTACCTCGGTTTTCTTCATGATGCGGGGGATGATTACGAATCCCTTGTCTGCGATCTTATGGAACCATTCCGTTTCCGTGTCACACGTATGATCCTCCGGGTGATTAACAGAAAGCAGATAAAGGAGAACAGTTTCATCAATAAGGACGGTTCTTCCTGGCTGAAGCATGACGCGGTAAAGATTTTTATCCAGGCATTTGAAGGTGAACTGCTCGCTGCTATAAAGGATGACCCCGGGGATGGAAAAACACTGTTGAAAGCACAGGTCCTTTCCGTACTTAACTGGGTAAAAACAGGAAGTATGATACGGATTTACAGGAGACATTCGCCATGAAAAGCAGTGAATACCTGGTCGTATACGATATTTCGGCAGATAAGGAACGGACAAAGGTACAGAAGCTGCTTGAAGGATACGGATTCGGTATACAGAAATCGGTGTTTGAGTGTCTGTTAAGCCGGGGACTGAAAAGAGAGCTTATAAAAAAGCTTGAAAAACTGAACATAAAAACAGGATTTATTAAGTTGTATCGGTATGACAAAACGATTAAAAATACTATAATAGGGGTATATGACAGGAAGGACCCGGATAAAGGGAATGCGTTTATTGTATAACATGGCAGGAAAAATAAAATTTCAGGGAAAATTTGCAACCCCTGTGGAAAAGTTGTGGATAACTTCAAAAACAGGTGAGGTTGCAAAT
>JAFGQK010000310.1 GCA_016935735.1 Spirochaetales bacterium
CCGTCTAACGCTGCGTGAGTATATGCGACAATTAATGATAGTTGTACAGCATTTAATCCCGGGGAAAGGGATAATCACTGTTTACGACCATCGTTTTATGCCATTTTGGCGGTTAAGACTTTAAAAACGCATAAAACCACAAACCACACACATCCTTAAAACCGGACAACACTTCTATCTCTGTATCATGTTCAGACCTCGTGCAACGGTAAAAAAGCTCATAAAACAGCATTTCCATTGCACGAGGTCTGTACTTGTAAATTCCAATCTACCAGGTTTTCCTGGCGCCATGTATTCAGTGGTTCTTTATCTATTTGTCAAGAGGCTTTACCCGATATCGAATTTCCACCCGAACAGCAGGGGACAGCAGGGGTGCAGTTTTAAGATCGGGTTTTTTGTAAAAAATTCATTCTTTAATAAGGAAGATCTCTTCAGGAAACAATGACCTGTGTAACGAATGTTGAATGAAAAGCACGATAGCAGGATATAAAGGTACTCTTCAACGAAGTTGAAGCACGATAGTAAGATATAAAGGTATTCTTCACCAGAGTTGAAGGATGATTATAGTTTTACGGTACCTCCAGGGATTATTCCTGCATAAAATTAATGAATTAAACACTGAAAATCTTGACTTTTCATACTTTTTACACTATAACAATAAGCAGATAATGATTGAAAAAATTAATCTTTTACGTAACACCACACTCTTCTCCCAATTAAACGAGGAAGAACTTAAGATTATTGCCGGCTATAGTGAATTCAAAGGCTTTAAAGATGAGGAAATCATTTTCGAAGAGGGGACTGTCGGGGAAGCGCTTTTTATTGTAAAATCCGGGGATGTCCGTATAGTAAAACGGCAGGAAAGCGGGAAGGTAAGGGATATTGCACGGTTTATTCCCGGTGAATTATTCGGGGAACTCGATCTTTTTGAAGATAGCCCGAGAACAGCGACTGCAATTGCAGAAACAAATGTAACACTCCTTTATTTCCCCGCAGGCGAACAGGATTTTGAAGAGATACTCGATGATTATCCGAGTATTTTTGCCAACCTGCTTCATATTCTTCTTGCCACTATTGCGGGCAGAATACGTTCAACAAACAAACTCCTGTCCGAAAAAACCCAGTGGGTGGACGGATTACGGAAACAGATGCTTTATGATAAACTTACCGGACTTTATAACAGAACGTTTCTAAACGAGGACTTTCCCCTCCAGCTCCCGAAATACGGGAAAAAAACGACAGTTCTCGTATTAAAGCCGGATAACTTTAAATATATAAACGATACCTATGGCCATTCGGCAGGGGATAAGGTACTCCAGCTCATGGCAGAAACAGTGAAAAGCGGAATAAGAAATAACGATATTGTAATCCGGTACAGGGGCGATGAGTTTGTTGTTATTCTCCCGGATACCGGGACAGACAGGGGTATGAAGCTGGCTGAAATCCTGAATGACAGGCTTTATAATATAGATATAAAACCATTTATTGAAGGATCCGATTTCAGGACTTCCTGGAGTATCGGTGTAGCTACCTATCCGGTTCACGGTGATGATCATGAAGAAATTATCAAGGTAACATTTGACACAATGCTCATAAAACGCGAAAACGGGGGAAACGGGGTTCTCTGTGCTGGGAAATAATATCAAAAAAACAGTGGAATTCTTGAAAACCGTTCATATCCTCTCATCTCTTTCAGAAGAGGAAATCAGGATTATTGCAAAACGTTTAAATCTTATAAGGGTAAGGGAAGGGGATATTCTCTGTAAAGAGGGTGAAGAGGGAAATGAATTGTATATTATAAGGGAGGGAGAGATTATTGGTTCTATCCAGCTTCCAAGCGGAAAACAGAAAGAAATCGTGGTATTTCATCCGGGTGATTTTTTCGGGGAAATGTCCATTTTCGAGAATGCACCACGTTCGGCCACCTGTCATGCAAAGCAAAAAGGGAAGATATACAGGTTACATAAGAATGACTTTTTCTCTATTATTAAGTCGGAACCCGGTATAGCAATTAAAATGATGTACAGGATGCTGAATATCACCACCCAGCGTTTAAGAAAGACGAGTAAGTTTCTTTCCGATATGGTACGCTGGGGAGATGAGGCGAGTAGACGTGCAATAACCGATGAATTGACAGGGGCTTACAACAGACGTTTTCTGGACAATTCCCTGGATGATTATTTTGAAACAGCAAAAAAGAACAAAAAACCATTAACATTAATCATGGCAGACCTGGATTACTTCAGGCAGATTAATGAAGCATATGGCCATGAAATGGGTGATAAAACCATCCTGGAAGTGGTAAAAGTATTTAAAAAGAAACTCCGGGAAACGGATATCTTAGCCCGGTATGGGGGGGATGAATTTACCGTCCTGCTGCCTGACACAACCCTTACCGTGGCATGTAATATTGCAGAAGAAATCCGAAAAGAAGTGGAGAAACTGGATTTTTTATCCGATATGACAGGTCCCGTAACCAGTCTTTCTACAAGCCAGGGTATCGCATCCTTCCCGGAAACGGCAGATACTCTTACCGCCTTAAGAAAAAAAGCAGATGATGCATTATATCAGGCAAAAGAGAATGGAAGAAACAGAGTATATTGTTCAAAAGTAGATGAATAAAACCCTCACACCCCTCCCGGAACAAAGCCCAGGGCAAGTCCGGCTAACACCTTTCCAGGCGCTTCTTATCTGTTTATGTGGATTTTTCTTTTTTCTGCTTTTTTTTCCGGGGTCTGGTTTTCCCAAACGAACCGATAGAAATTTTACCTTTTCTGGTTTTCTTATCACCTCTACCCATAATTAACCTCAAGAAACGAGTATAGCAGATCGGATAATTATATTCAAGTAAATTGCCTGGAAAAAATATTTTTATTTTCATGCATTTTTTTATTGACAAGTCGATAAAAAAGAGTATATTTTCATCGGCATTTTAAAATGCTCACTATTTTTGTGAGAGAAGGAGTTTTTGATGAACAGAAAAATCTTAGTTGATGAGATCCAGATCCCTCCGTCCGAGGATCTGGAACCTCCGGGTATACAAGGCACGATTGTATGTGAAATTCCACCTGCAAAAAAACGCCTGCCTTCATTACACCGTCTTCCAATCATTCAGATGAAAAAATTCAAACTCAAACACAATTATTTCCCCGAGGGAAATTCAACAAAAAAATTCAGAGAGACTTTTTTCCCGGATATTTCTGATGAAAACTGGAGAAACTGGAAGTGGCAGCTCGGTCACCGGATAACCGACCAGAAAACGTTATCACGGTTTTTGTCTTCCCGGTTGACAGAGGAAGAACAGAATTTCTTTACAAAGGCGAAATCCTGTTTTCCCCTTTCAATTACCCCGTACTACTTAAGCCTCTTTGCATTAATGGATTCCCGGCATCCTTTAAGACGGTGTGTTGTCCCGGTTGAATCGGAATATACCATTATCGATGCAGAAATGACGGATCCTCTTGGCGAAGACCATGACAGCCCTGTTCCCGGTCTTGTTCACCGGTATCCGGACAGGGTTTTGTTCCTGGCAACGTCATTCTGTTCCACTTACTGCAGGTATTGTACACGGTCCCGTATTGTCTCCAAAGCGTCCCGGGTAGAATACTGCGAACAGAGATGGGACAGGGCGATTGAATACATAAAAAAGACTCCTGCAATCCGGGATGTCCTTGTTTCAGGTGGCGATCCGCTTACATTGCCGGATGAAAAATTAAAAAATCTTTTATTTAAATTAAGAAAAATCCCACACGTTGAAATTATCCGAATCGGTACGAAAGTACCTGTCGTACTTCCTTTTCGTATCACCCATGAATTAGCAAACATGCTTAAAGCGTTTCATCCTCTTTATATGAATATTCATTTTACCCATCCGGATGAACTTACCCTGGAAACAAAAGAAGCATGCAAACGGCTGGCAGACGCAGGGATTCCCCTGGGCAGCCAGACTGTTTTACTCAAAGATATTAATGACAATGCGGAAGTGATGGCCGGCTTATTTAAAGGCCTTCTCCAGTTACGGGTTAAGCCATATTATCTTTTTCAATGCGATCTGGCTCCCGGTACTTCCCATTTACGGACACCCGTTGACAAGGGTCTGGAGATTATTAAAAGACTCCGCGGTTTTACGTCGGGACTTGCAATCCCTCATTACGTTATTGATGCACCGAACGGCGGGGGGAAAATACCTTTATTGCCAGAGTATCTTGTCGCAAAGAATGATGAAAATTATTTTTTGAGAAATTTCCAGGATAAGATATATATCTATCCGGATATGGTTTGTTAAGCCATTAGACAGGTATAATGAAATCATAGGGGTGAAGCCATGACAATAGGTCTTACCTTTGACTTAAGATCTCATTATCTTGATGCAGGTTTTTCTCTGGAAGATTCTGCCGAATTCGACAGCCAGGCCACCGTGGACAGCCTTGCAAACACAATAGGAGAGCTTGGTTATGATGTCGATAAAATAGGCAATATAAAAGAACTTGTAAAAAGACTTGCAAAAGGGATGAGGTGGGATTTAGTATTTAATATAGCAGAGGGTGTGAGTGGATATGCCAGGGAAGCCCAGATTCCGCTCCTTCTCGAAGCCTATGGGATTCCCTGTACATTTTCAGATCCTCTTACGTTAAGTATCTGTCTGCATAAGGGTCTGGCAAAACGGTTTTTCAGGGATTTGAAAATACCGACGGCGGATTTTAGCATTATTGAATGTGCATCTGATATTGATAACGTATCCATTCCCTTCCCGGTATTTGTGAAACCGGTTGCCGAGGGCACGGGAAAAGGGATTGATGGAAGTTCTTTCATAGATTCAAATGAAGAGCTTAAAAAGCGTTGTCTTTTCCTGCTTGAACGTTTTCACCAGGCTGTTTTGATTGAGCGATACTTACCCGGCAGGGAATTTACTGTCGGAATTACAGGAACGGGAAATGATGCAAGAGTGATCGGGGTACTGGAAGTGGTGTTAAAAGAAAATGCAGAAAAGAGAGCATACTCATATGTCAATAAAGAAGAATGTGAAAGCCGTGTCATCTATCAACTTGCAGAAGACCATGGTGCAGAAATAGCAGCCTTTAATGCATTGCGTGCATGGAGGGGTTTGGGATGTCATGATGCAGGAAGAGTGGATGTAAAACAGGATGACTGGGGCATACCCTGTGTACTGGAAATCAATCCCCTTGCCGGACTCCACCCGACCCATTCGGATCTTCCGATTCTGTGTTCGATGAAAGGAATGGCATACAGCGATCTTATTAAAACAATAATAGAAAGTTCACTTAAGAGAGTGAACCGGCAGCAACTTCCATGCATCGCTTGATATTGTTGAAATCCTGACGCTGATGAGAAATCCCTGGTATGGGAAGGAATCAGCGTCAGGTTAATAAGAAAGACTTTTTAAGTCTATAAAGACTTAAAAGGGTATGTATATAATTACACAGAAATGGAGTGAGTGATATGAAGGATAAACAGATTCTTTTAAAACAGGCGAAAGATCACTGCTTTTTTATTGGCCTCAACGATAGTGGGGCAGATTTATGTAAAGCGAATTCCGTATACGGGATGGCCGGAATTCATGCTATCCAGGAATCACTGGGCATGAAACCCGATGCAACATTTATCACAACTCCTGATATGACCATTACAAGGAATGTAACCCGGTGGAACAGCGGTTTTGGTTATGGCGGGAAAATAACCTGGGGTGACGGGAGCAGGGAACTCATCATCCTTAACATAAAACCGAATGCATGCGGGATGCTTGTCGGGGGACTGGAA
Organism: Spirochaetales bacterium; assembly: GCA_016935735.1. Taxonomy (GTDB): domain Bacteria; phylum Spirochaetota; class Spirochaetia; order SZUA-6; family JAFGRV01; genus JAFGRV01. The sequence goes on from JAFGQK010000310.1 coordinate 5,779, forward strand.
GTGCTGCCAAAGGTCGATAAGATAATAGAAAAGATTCATAAACTTGCTTCTGAAACTATCTGTATTGATGGTGTCGAGGTAACCTGGGATTTTTATAAAAGCAACCACTTTATTGATTTATTTCTTATAAAACAGATGACAAAACTCGATACCGATCTCCCCCCTTATGCTTTTATCATTCATGGTTCAGCCAGTGAATTTTCAGGAGATAATAAACTTGGTTTCGGTCTTTACTTTGATAAAAGTACTCAATTGAAAGATATGGCAGAAAAGATCGAAACGCCAATAGGTCCTTATCATATTCTTACCGGGAAAAATGCAGAGCAATATTTTAAACGGTACAAATATGTGGAAGACTTTGCAAAAAGAAAAAAGGCGTATGCAGCAAAAAAGATATTCGGAGATTACCTGCAGATCTCCAATGAATGTCACCAGGGGCTTTTTAACATGAACCAGGTGCTGCTGGGATGTAATCATTTAAAACAGGATGATACCCTCTTTCCTCTTACATTACGGGGGGATCTTCCTGCATACCTTGTAAAAGGATTACCCAGTCTCTCACCAGAATGCATCAATAGTATGGGGTTTGAAACGCGGGCAAAATCAACAGGTGTTTATGATCAGCTTTTAAACTCAAATATATTTCCTCATGGCGGAGGTTACAATCTGCCGGATGTATTAAATGTGAATAAAGTAATCGAAATTGAACAAACGCGGTACTTTGATGTTGATATGCTGAATGACAGGGGTAAGAAAATAATATCTGATGTCCGGGAATTGCCATTTGAATACAGGGGAAGAATGGTTGTCCTCCGGGCAATAGAGATTGGTCTGATAGAGATAGCTGCAAAGCTTATCCCCCAGTATGTTTTAAAAATATAAAACAGGGAATAATAAATAAGGAATAAGATATGATCATACAATTACATAGAGAATTCGAAAGTATTTATGGATTTCCGGCTGTTACCTCCGTAGATACTCAAATATTTACCATAAGATATCCTGAAACAGGGTGTCTGGATCTTGGCTGCCGGGATATTTGCTGTTCCGGCGGTGCAGTCATGGATATTACGACTTTTAATAAACTAAGAAAAAGCGGTCTTTATCCGCTCATACATTGGGACTCTTTTAATTTTGAAAACGATCCCTACTATCCCGGGGGGTTGGGGTGTTACACTCCTGTTGAAAATAACAGATGTGTATTTCAAAATACAACAGGAAACGGCTGTGGAATCCATACATACTGTCTTGAGAACGGGATTCCTGTCCATGAGCTTAAATTTTTTGCCTGTTGTATTTTCCCATGCGAGGTGAATTCGGTAGCAGGATATAAAAATGTACTCACCGCCGGATATGAGTTAAGACACCCGGATTATTATTTCCCCTGTAAAGATATTGGAACCACAACAATATATCAAAGTGCCAGAAATGACATCCTCCATTATTTCGGTCCATCCCTGCTTTATGAACTGGATACGATGATGAATGAATTACTCCTTCAGGTGGAAGGCAGTTTGTAATGGCGAACGTGGCGTTGTTGTATAATCTCATTCATGAAGAACACATGGAAAAAAGCGATAAACCGATCGATTTCATCGCTGAATATGATACACATGAAACAGTGGATGCGGTAAAGACCGCTCTTGAAGCAGGGGGGCATGATGTTATCCTTATAGAAGCAGACGAGAATGCCTACTATCATCTTCATCGGCAGAGGAATAGTATTGATATGGTATTCAATATAGCAGAAGGAATCGGGGGCGAATCAAGGGAATCCGAGGTACCGGTTATGTGTGAGATGCTCGGGATTCCCTATACCGGGTCAGGCCCCCTGACCCTTGCACTCTGTCTCGATAAGGCAAGAACAAAGGAAATCCTTATGTATCATCAAATCCCGACGCCGCGGTTCCGTATTTACCATAATACAGCCGCGTTGACGGATATGCCCCTGGAATTTCCCCTTATTGTAAAACTCGCTGCCGAGGGGTCGAGTATGGGTCTTACCTATGATTCGGTCGTGGACAATTATACCGATTTAAAAGTGCAGGTGAACCTTTTACTCGAAAAATACAAACGGCCGGTTATTGTGGAAGAGTTTATAGAAGGGAGGGAATTCGGTATTCCCTTAATCGGGAACGATCCCCCCATTACATTGCCGATTATGGAATTTATCTTTCATGGAAAAAAATCCATCTCCCTCTTTATCCCGGACAAACCGTTTGATATCTATAAAAAGAGGAACCAGGCCTTACCACAGAATGAGGTAACAAATGAATGTCCGGCAAACATATCCGAATCCCTAAAGGAGAAACTGAACACCCTTGCGGTAAAGGCGTACAAGGCACTTGGCTGCAAGGACTGGTGCAGACTGGAAATACGGTTGAATAAGAATGAAGATCCGTATGTTATTGAATTGAATCCCATCGCCGGGATCGATCCGTCATACCGGTTTGCACGTTCTGCAGAGGCAGGAGGTATGTCCTTTGATACACTTATAAACAAGATACTTGATTATGCACAGGAGCGGTATGGAATGACAGCGAAGGCTTGAGCCCACAACCCAAATCAAGAGAAGCAGGAAATAATTTATACCTGTAATTACATCAGATCCAGAAAGGATCCG
>JAFGQK010000311.1 GCA_016935735.1 Spirochaetales bacterium
CGGATCCTTCCTGGATCTGATGTAGTTACAGGTCATAGAGCGTTTCCTGCTTCTCTTGATTTGGGTTGTGGGCGTAGCCAACGCTGTATACAAAGTATTTCTGTTTCTGAATATAAGTTTTATTGTTGCTGTTTGTGTTGTCCCGGGCAGGATCCATACTCACCTGTTTTTTCCTTACCAGATTTTTTTGTCCATTATAGGAGTATGGTTTATCTCTGTACTTATACGAGCAGTGAAAAACAAGAGAATGGGTGCCGGAATTATTTTAACCGGAGTATGTCTGATTCTTCTGGCAGTGTGTTATGATAGTTTTAAATACCACTTTACGGCGCCCATACAATACTCCTCTCACTTTGCCCTGGTCCTGTTCATTTTTTTGCAATCAATCGTCCTCTCCTTCCGGTATGCCCGTGCTTATCGGACAGCAGAACATTTATCCATGAATTTACAAAGGGAGGTAGATTTACAAACGGAAACGATTTCCAGGCAAAACAGGGAATTGATGAAACTGAATGATGAACGGACAGCCTTTTTTATCAATCTTGCACACGAGACAAAAACGCCGCTTACCTTAATAGATCATTATCTTGGAAATTACATAAAGGAAAAAGGCATGGATCAACAGCTTTCTGTTATCAAACATAATGTGGAAAAATTAAAGAATGATATGGAAAGCTTCCTGGATTATGAAAAGCTGAAAAGGGGACAAATTTTTTATAATCATAATCAGGTGACCAGTACAACAGCACTGCTGCGTTTAAAGATTCCTCTGTTTGAACACATTGCTTTAAAGAAGGATATCGGGTTTACCTCGGATATCGAAGATGGTGTGTACGGTAAAATCGATCCGCAGGCTTTTGACCGCATTATCAATAATGTAATAGAAAATTCAATCAAGTATACAGAGAACGGGGGGAAAATACACATCACCCTTACGAAAAAAGATGACACTATTCTGTTCATCGTAAAAGATACCGGTATAGGGATAGCGGAAGAACAACAGAAGCATGTCTTTGAACCTTATTATCAAATGTCTCATGAAAAAGGCAATATTCAGGGTATCGGGATGGGGCTCAACATCGTAAGACGGATTATTGACGAGGTAAAAGGTACTATTATAATCGATAGCAAAATAAAAAAGGGGACAACATTTACCTGTATGCTAAAAGAGTATATCCCCGCACCCTCCGATACCATACAGGATGCGACGGAGATTGTTTATCCTGTTTATAATGATGCTGACCTGGTTCATTCGAATCATACCGGGAAAGCGACGGCAGAAAGGACACACGACAGGAACAAGCACACACTCCTGATTGTCGAAGACAACCGGGATATGATGGATTTCCTCCTTAATCACCTGCAGGAGCAATACAACTGTTATTCTGCGTTTCATGGTTTGGAAGCCCTTGCGGAATTACGTATCCCGGAGCCGGATCTGATTATTTCCGATATAATGATGGACCATATGGATGGGTATGCATTTTTTGAGCGGGTAAGAGAAAAAAAGAAATACAGGTCCGTCCCTTTTATTTTCCTGACTGCAAAAAATACCCGGGAAGAAAAGATAAAGGCTTTAGAAAAGGGCGCGGTCGATTTTATATCCAAACCGTTTTCCATGGATGAGTTGCAGGCCAAAGTTAAATCGATTATCGAGGTTCAGGAAGAATTAAAAAAGGCGGTTATTTCAAAGATCGAGAAAAAGTATCATGCGATAATAAACCAGCTCAGGCTTCGAAATGATGGTATGGATGGAGAAATAAAAAAACAGGTCGTGCATGATTTCGGAATTTCAAAAAGGGAGATCGAGATTATTTATTATCTTAAAAAGGGGTATGCATACAAGGAAATAGCATATGAACTGGATATATCGATAAATACGGTACGGGAATACATAAAACGAATCTATACAAAATGCAGTGTCCAGAATAAAATTGAATTGATACGTTTATTTTAGATACGTTAAAAAAAAGAGCTGCCTCATCATTATGCCGGCAGCTCTCATATGACACCCGGGCTTTTATCTGCCTACCTTTTTATTCAACCATCAATTGTAGTCCGAATCTCCCGGAATCCACTCATCCGTATTTAGTTACCGGGTGATACGGTAATATCGTCTAAGTATATGTACACATATTCGTCGTAATCCGTACTTTGTTTGTTATATCCTCCAATTGTTATTGTATGGTATCCTGCACCAAGCGGAATATCGATTTCTTCATACAACCAGCCTGTGTCATCTTCTCCACCCCCATTACCGTTTCCATATACGTGCTTTATCGATGTATACAGGTCATTCCCATACTTCGTTCCATCAACAGAAAGGAGTACCTCTCCATATTCGTCGGTTTCATACCCCTGGCCCATCACCATTCTGTAGTGCAGACTTACCATTACCGTTTCCGGGGCATCAAGATAAAAAGTATTGGACCATCCCCCGGAGGTGATGGAGGGATTGAACCAACTCCCGGCTTTCAAATATACCCGCAATCCCCCGCCTGAATATCCGCCTGTCCCTGTATATATTCCCTCTGCCTGATATGGCTTATATGTATCAAAGGTATCCGGTGCAAAGGTAAATCCTTCTGCATCACTGTCAAATGCCGCTTCGATATATGGTTGCGGGGGGCTGGTTCCGCCAGCCGAAAGAATAACAAGCCTGTCTGAAAACAACGTGGTGATTTTATCCTCATACTTCCCCAGGAGAAACAGGGTATCCCCGCCCCGGGGTGCAACGATTTTGTCACAGAACATCGGGTAATTGTTCACACGCTGGTCCACGGGGGAATAATAGCTATTCAGAACAGGTTGGGAAGGAATCGAAACATCGACAATCTCAATTTCCCTGTTATGCAGGAGGTAAAGATACCCATCGCAATACGCAAGTTCCCCAGCTTCCGTCGCATATGACCCGACTTCCACAGGGTTCACCGGATCTGCAGGATTGGCCGGGGGTGTTATATCGATAATTTTTACTCCTTCGCCCTGGATAATAATATAGGCATAATTGCCCGCAACCTTTACATCCAAAAATGTTTTACCTGGATAATTCACCAGACCCTTTTCCACCGGATTGTATATATCCGATACATACAGAATGATAAATCCCCTGGTTCTGTCATTCAGGTAAAGATAATCCCCTGATTTCTGAAGGAACCCGAGGTTTTGCCCGGAAATACTATAGGTACTCAACAGGGCAGGGATGCCCGGATTCGTTAAAACATCAACAAACTTTATTCCCCCGGGACCCTGTGCAATATAGGCAATTCCATTATCGACGGCAAATCCCTGCCGGAGGTTATCAACAGGGTGGTACGTACCGGCTGTCTGCGGGGAAGAGGGATTCTGGATATTGACAATAAAGAGGGTACCCAGGTCCTGGTCATCGGCAATATACGCATAATTCCCTTCCACTTCCACATCATAGAGGTTGTATGACCCGTTCCATATCCCGGCATACTGGGGAGAAGCCGGATTCGAAATATTCACCATTTTCAGACCCGCATCATTTTCGAGTATACAGGCATAATCACCTTCCACTGTCATGTCTTCAAACGAAAAATCCCCCCCGATTAAGTTCGGTGTCCAGCTTCCTTCGGTGCAAAGATGAGTAACATACACGGTTATCATGTCTTTACAAGAATTCGGTTCATTCACCGAATCATTCGCACTCAAAGCAAGAACATACTTCCCGGCTGCTGGAAACATAACAGTGGTATTGGGATCGTTGACATCTCCAAAGTTCACGGCCCCGGGGCCTGCAAGCTGGTTCCAGGTGGTTGTATACGGTTCGCCGGGCTCGTTTGTTACTGTCGCAGAAAGGGTTGTCCCGGTATCCGGGAGGTAAACGATCCTGTCATTCCCCGTATCGACGATAGGGGGATAGTTGTACGTGCCCCCTCCGGGCGGCTGGTTTTGGATGCTTATAATTGCATGTTGAAGGTCAACGAACCTGCCGATCGGATATCCTTCCTCCTGCCGTTTTCCCGAAGTCTTGAGTAATGTTCTCATTTCCGATGCAGTAAGACGCCTGCCCATATATTGTTCGGCTGCCGATTGAAGAATCGCACATGCCCCTGCAGTGAGCGCACCGGCAGCACTTGTTCCCTCGAAAAAACCATATCCCTGGTCATCAGGAATATGGGTAACAGGATCGAAGGGACAATCGGTGCTGAATACCGTGGTACTCCAGTTCTGTATATCGACCCGTGATCCATAACAACCAACCCAGTGACCATGATATATATCACTATTCCCGCCGCCGACGATAATAGCCCCGCTGTCCACACCGTTTTCATAGTAAAGATCATAATATGCCGGATCATCCAGATTATGAGGTTCATTCCCGGCAGGTTCTATCATAATTATGTTATTACTCACCCCGTATTCGATTGCATCCTTTATATCCGGGTCACTTTCCCATGGCTTGCCATTATGTTCAACCTCAAGAAGAATGACATCTCCCGGATCGGATTCGATTATTGCAGTATAAATACAGGCCAGCGGATCCTGGTTGTGCAAAGGATACACCCAGTACTCTGCATCCGGGGCAATCCCTTCGATGCCATACCCGTTTAGGCCGGCTGCATAAATTCCTACTACCATGGTCCCGTGCCGGAGTTTTCCTTCACTGGTATCGAATGACTGACCGTACTGTACCTGTATATTCGAACCGGCCAGATCCTCGTGAGAGAGAAGCCATCCCCATTCAATGTCGGTAATCCGTACACCCAGACCTGTGGCACCCTGTGTCCAGGCAAAATCCACGTTCATTCCGGGATCGGGGTCTTTGTAGAACTGGGTGGGTTCATAATCAGGTGAGACATCCCCTGCAGGCCGGAGTTCCTGGTTCATCTCCCGGACGCGTGCATATTCAAGGATATCCATATCTTTCAGTTCATTAAGGACATATTCTATTTTTCCTGTGTTCCACGGATCATTGACATCAATATACATAAGTCCTGCAATGTCCGGTTCGGATATTCCCGTCTCTCCTTCCATCCTTTTCTGAAAGGCTTTTATTTTCTCCACGGACAGGGAAATGACAGGCGAGAATTCTAAATGGAATGAGTTTTTTAACGAGTTGATTTTTTTAAGTTCATTCTTCTGATGCAAGCCCAAAATATTTCCGGCCTCGGAATAAAACAAATAATCCTGGCTTATTCTTCCCTGTATATGATCCTTGAACTTAATGATAATCCGGTACTGGTAACCCGGCTCCGGATGGTTTCCCTGGAGCAGGTTCTTCTGTACAGGAGAGGGATAAAACCCGAATCCGGTCATTATGAGGATCCCGGGTATTATGACCGCCCCAATTACACACAATAAAATCTTTTTCATACTCCTACCTTCCTTAAAAATAGTTTTGTTTCATGCTAAGAAAATGATACACAATATTATTATTTTACTATATAGCAAGCCGGTGTAAAGTCACATGTTCATGTGACAAACATGTATTACAACGTACGATGAAGAGTCCGGGTATGAATTATAACCTGAATTCTAAAGGGTAAGGCGAGACAGGTATGAATAAGACCTTAAGTGAGGTATAATTGTTTCGGTGTGCCGGTATAGGATACAAATGCAGCATATGAGATTACCGGCACACCAACTCTCATTAGTGTGCAGTAAACGTTAGAGAGAAATAGTTTGTCTGCATGTTGCGGGTAATGAAACAACAGACATTTATATATATAATAGAAGGAAAATGATTCGTGCGAATAAGATTCGCTTAAAAAGAATTCCAGATCACTCCCCTACTATAAATCCGAACTTTACATAAATATTATCCCTGTCTATAGTCGGATTCTGCATCCCCCTGCAATGCGCCGGTACGGCTTTAATTACATAATCACGAAGCTCGTTAGTTGTTACAATCCCGTCCCTGTCCGCATCGGCATTTCTTTTTGCAAGGGCGTTAATGATTTCTTCGGTAAAAAGCCCGTTTGCAAACTTATCACTCTCATAGGAAAACTCCCCCCCCTTACAGGATGAAAAGATGATTGCACCGGAACGCCTCAGAAGGTCATTATAAATGTAACGGTCTTTTTCATAAAGCCAGGTACGCTTTTGAGCCGGTTTTGCAAGGACTCCTTTTTTTGTTGTTCGTGCTCTTATTCCCTTTGCGTCTGCCATAACATAATATTCTTTCTGTGTATTGTCCTCCACCTCGCCGGATTCGCAGGTATCCATAAGAATAAGTTTCTTCCGGGGGGCGATTCCCTGCACCAGTTCCTCGATAAGTTCGAAGTTTGCAGCTGTTCCTTTAAGATTGTTCAAATCCGTATTATGGGCAAGATAATAGTATGTCGCTTCCTGGTCTCTATCATGCATACCATGACCTGAAATAAAGAGGACAAACGTGTCGTCGACTTTCGCATTCTTAAGAATTTCTTTTGCCTTTCTTATATTAAGCGGGGTTACCTCTTCATTAAGATATGTTTTAACATATACTTTATTGTAGTAATTTCTCATACTTTCGAAGATTCCTGCAAGGTCTTTCACATCCTTGTCCGCATAGTTAAGGTTCAATTCGCTGTTCTTGTATTTTGACACACCAAATCCGATAAAGTAAAGGTCTCCTTTCACCTGTTTACCAAAATCAGAAAAAGCAAGTGCCCGGTAGCTTTCGGCTCCTTTCTCGTTCATACAGGAAATTTCAATCTTGTTTCTTCCGGAAGCAAGTTCAATTTGTTCAGTTATCATTCTGGCTTTACCGGAGATTGCCCTTCCATAGGCCCCGAAAACAGGAACATCGTTTACATAGATGTTGTAATTTTTCAGGTTGTATTTTGAGTCGTTCAAGGAGAAGGTAAGGTTCACTGTTTTCCCTTCCTGTTTTCTCTCTATTATTTTCGCTGCCGGAACATGGAGTTCATCTGAAAGCTGATTTTCGTTAAAACCAAGCCGTTTGATTCTTTTTTTATACTGACGGTAGTAATGATCTATAAGGTTTTTGTCTTTTGAGTCAAGACGCTTTAAAATGATATCCGGCCTGTTGTTCCGCACTGCAAACTGGTCTATACTCCATACCTCCATCCCCCTGACCATGGATAGAAGCTCCCCGCCTTCCCGGGATGAATCCCAGTATCCGTCGTGTGTGTAAACAAGCCACTGGTCTATTTTTGAATTGGAAAGAAAAGCCACATACCCGCCTTCCACCAGATCCCATACCCGTATTGTACCGTCATAACTCCCGGAATAAAGGAACCTGCCATCCGGACTGGTTTTCAGGAAGGTGATTAATCCCGAAGTTTTGCCCAGGGTTTTGATTCTACTCATTGTATCATTCGTTTTGTCTTTCCAGTTCCACAAAACGATTTCCCCACTGGCATATCCTGCAATAATTAACTGTTCATCCTCCGTAAATGCCAGGGCGGATATTGAACCAAACGCGGGCTTTGTTATATTCGCGATCGAGGACATAATCCCCCGGGTGATATCCCATACTTCAATCCAGTACCGGTTTACACCCCGTTCCAATCCCTGGTTCCTGTCCTTCCACCGTTCTTCCATCCGTACAGAGAAAGCGATATAATTACCGGAAGGAGAATCTGCCAGACTCTGTATCTGGAAACCCCTTCCGCTGTTGAATTTCCATAACTCTTTTCCGTTCTTTGCATCAACCAGCATTACCGAGCTGTAAAAGAATTCTTCATCGGCCCCGCCGTATTCCATATGTTCCCCGCAGAAAACGATAGAGTCACCGTTTTTAAGGTATTCGATGTATTCGAGAATACTATCCACCGGTCTTTCCCAGAAAATATCCTGAGTGACAGTATCGTAAAGCCGGAGCATCGGTTTTTTATCTTTTGCACTATTATAGGAGCAATAAGCCAGTCGTTTTCCATCCGGTGAAAAATCCCCGTCAAATCCGTTGAGTGACTGTGACCATAATTCGCGGAGGGATTGTGTTTCCCACAACCTGACCTTATTTCCAATGGTAAAAAAATATTGTTCATCCGCTGTACATTCGATTTCCTCTGTCTTGTATTCATCCGCAAGATACTCAAGAGTAACAGTATCCAGGTTCCATACTTTGGGACTCTTGCCCGACATATCGCCAAAAATCATTTTTTTAGCCTTTGGCATATAATCAGCTGTAAACACCGCATCGGTATTGCCAGAGAATCTGCGAATAATATTTCCCCCGGCAAGGTCCCACAGGATGATTTCCGGATCGGCTTCATTACTGCAGGAAGCCATGAGCCTGCTGTCTCCGGATATGCAGACGGAATGATAACTGTACATTCCGCTGGCAAGAGGATAGTGCCCCTCTTCAAGGGAATGGAGTTTCGTATCTGTTTGCGCATCATACACGATAAGGGTTTGATAATAGGTTATATAATAGCGGTAATCCGGGGAAAACTGTATTAGCTGGACATATGCATACAGAGGGCAGGTTTTTTTTATTTCATTTGTTCCGATATCAACCAATTGCATATATTGTTCATTTATCGCTTTTATAAGATATTGCCCATCCCTGGTAATGCATATATAGTCACTGCTGTCACCAACAATCCGGATCTCTTCGCCGGTTTTCCAGTTCCACTTTTTTACACGAAACCGGTACTCCCCGTCGCTTTCATACTCACCTGCTGAATACAGGGAATAATTATCCGGGGAAAAAACGAGTTGCTTTATTGTACGAACATTATACTCAAAGGAAACCAGTTTTTCCCCTGTTGATACGTCCCATATGGTGATGGCACGATCTGAACCTGCCGCTGTCCCGCCTGCTGCCAGGTATCTTCCGTCTTTTGTAAATGCCAGACTGAAAATATTCCCGCCAGCATCCGAAACAAGGGAGTGAACCAGGTTTCCTGTTTTTGTATCCAGAAGCAAAACCCTGGATGAATACATACCCCCTGCTGCAACAAAAGCATCATTTGGCGAGAAAACCGCATTGTGGAATTCAGTGCCGGTGCCGATGGCCAAGGTTCTGATGAGCTTACCGGTCTCAACATGCCAGAGTTTTACAAAGCCATCCAGGGCAGCCGAGACAAGATATCTTCCATCATTTGAAAAATTCAAGACTTTGATGCTGTAGTTATGCCCCATTTGAATAACCATTTCCGGTAATTCCGCCGGACTGCTATCCGCCGGAAATCCCTGTAGTGCAGTTATAAAAGTTAACAATAAAATAACCGGTACTGTTCTTTTCATATAAAACCCCCTGATTTCAAGCGTTAAAGAGAAATGAGTCTTACTGTCCCTGTTATTTATTTATAATAGAAACTATTGGCTTTCCTGTCAATACTACCCTGGAATGGAATGCGATTTCGAGAACCGGTTGGCCGTCAGGTTAATGAGACCAGCATAATTAAAAGAACCCTGGAGCCTGTTAATTGGGTTGCAGGCGTAGCCAATGTTATGATATATTAGTATAAAGCAGTTGGCCTGGTCTGCTTTTATGACTTATACTTTAAAGCGGAAGGAGATGATTCAGCATGATGAATTTATTATTCTGGACATGGTGTTTACCTCAAAGCACAGTGGGATTTATTGTTTATTCTTTTTATAAAATGAATAATAAAGTGGTAAAAACAATGACGTATCATTATGTGAAAGTAATTTTCATCAAAACAAAAGCATTTACCGGTGTTTCTTTGGGAAAATATATTATTCTTAATGAATCGGAAATCGATAATGATACAACCCTTAAGCATGAATATGGACATACAAAGCAAAGTATAATGTCAGGATTATTCTATTTATTGATTGTAGGCATCCCATCTATAATAAGAAATATTATCTGGCGTATAAAAAAATTACCAACCAGTGATTATTATAAAGGATTCCCTGAAGATTGGGCAGATAGATTGGGGGGCGTTATCAGATAACATATCCGGCATCCGCTTTATCAAATTTCCTGGACACCTTGTATATGTTTTTAAATTTTAGTATATTAGTCAGGTATAATTTTAATAAAGAAAGGATAATGGTGAAAAGCAAAATTTGTTGCACTTCTCAAGACAGGATATCTCAAAAAACCTCTCCGAAATGGTACTGTTGTACTATTGAGACACCGGGTGGTATGGTGCCAAAGATTTCTACAAATCTCACATTAAGCGATTATCTGGGCAGCGCTATGGCAAGGAGTTCCATTAACCGGAAACATTACCATATCAGACCGGGTCTTTATGCAACCGGGAACCCGGATAAAAACTCTTTTGTTTTTGTAACTGCCAATTACAAGCTTACATTTGATCACTTAAGAAAAAACATGAAAGGAATAGACGGATGGATACTGGTCCTCGATACAGAAGGGATTAATGTGTGGTGTGCTGCAGGAAAAGGGACATTCGGTACGGAAGAGCTTGTGAAACAAGTCGAACAGACAGGCATCAAAGAGATAGTGAGTCATAGAAAGCTTATCCTTCCCCAGTTAGGAGCACCAGGGGTGGCTGCTCATGAGGTTAAAAAAAAGACCGGGTTTACTGTAATCTATGGCCCGGTACGGGCAGCGGATATCCCCCTGTTTTTAACAAACGAATTACAATCTTCAGGAAAAATGAGAGAGGTATCTTTTCATGTACTGGACAGGCTTATCCTTACTCCTATCGAACTTGCAGGAACATTAAAATACTGTGTACTGCTTTTTATTTTTTTTATCATTTATTCCTGGATACTGGCGGGAAATGCCTCTTTTAGTCAGGTGCTGGCAAAAGCTTTTCATTCCTTTCTGCCGTTTCTCGGGGCAGTACTTACGGGGACTGTCATTGTCCCTGTCATTCTCCCTTTTATCCCGGGAAAAGCCTTTGCCTTGAAAGGCTGGATCGGGGGCATTATATGGGCAGCGATATACCTGTTTGTTATACGTAATACATTTGCCTGGATAGTAATCGTTCCATATGGGCTGCTTCTCCCGGCGTTATCTGCATTTCTTGCGATGAATTTTACCGGTGCTACATCATATACCTCTCTCTCCGGGGTACTCCATGAAATGAAGTATGCTCTCCCTTTCATACTTGTTTCGGCAGGTGCGGGAATTTCATTTTTTATTGTTATTGCGGTTATTCAAAACCTGGTATAAAGGAGGGGAAATATGAAACAAAGGTATTTTAAAAATGTTGTGACATTACAATATAACAAAGATAACTGCACAGGCTGCGGTATGTGTGTTGAAGTATGTCCGCGGGGGGTTTTTGCCATGAATGGGAAAAAGGCTATTATTAATGACAGGAATGCATGTATAGAGTGCGGTGCATGTATGAAAAATTGTGCATTTAACGCTATTTCCGTACGGCCGGGTGTAGGATGTGCATATGCAATTATTATGGGAAGACTCAAAGGCACAGAGCCCGGTTGTGGGTGTGGAGATTCTTCATCTGCATGTTGCGGGTAATGAAACCACAGACATTATTTATATAGTATATTGATGGAGGTTCTTGCAAAAATTCCTTAAATACTATTGGATTTTTATGGGAGGAGAATGAGGATGAAGACCATTACATTAAAGGTACCGGGTATATCGTGTAGTCATTGTGAACACACCATTAAAAAGGCAGTATCCAGCCTTGATGGTGTGGATACTATTGTTGTTGACCTGCCGGATAAAACAGTAGAAATTTCTTTTAATCCTGGTAAGGTAACAGAGGATTCCATTAAAAAAGCGATTGAAGACCAGGGCTATGATATTCCTTAAAAGCAGCTCTTTTGAACAGAATTGGGTTTAAAGCTTTCACTCACGAAAAAAGATTTTACTTTAAACTGGCTTTATTGATCACACGGTTGAAATGTAATAAAATAAGTTTGATTTCTTATATCATGTCTTTTAGAATTCAAATGACAGCGTTTACTTCATGAACAATAGCAGGAGGTAATATGGAAAAAACACTGTTGTTCACGGCAACTTTTATCTGTTTACTATTTCATCCTGTTCATGCCCAGTCTGTATTGCAGAGTTTTGATAAAGACACATTTTTTATCGAAGGATGCCCGCTTGTCTCTCCGGGCAATAACCTGATTGCACTGCAAGCACGGGACAGGGCAAATCTTTATACAAATAATGCATTTCTCTGGATTGGAAGTATGGAAAAGGGGAATTTCACAAAAGTATATAATGATCCTGTCGGAAGAATCTGCTGGATAAATAACAATGAAGTCGCCTTTATGGATTCCCAGGCTGTGGTGTACCAATTCTGGCTTAAAAACCCTGCCCCACCCTATCTCATTGTCCGGGTGATAAATATCAACACGAAAAACACACGGGAACTCTTCAGGCAGGAAATTAAAACAATCCCTGGCAGCGGCGGGCAATTTGAAATCATCAACCTGATCCAGATATCGAATACAGGCAGGTACCTCCTGATGAATGACCAGAATGGTTTCTTCCTCCAGGACATAATGACCGGCAGCCGCCTGCCAGTTGAAAATTTCAATTTTTCTTTCTCCGGCAGATCCCGTTTCAGGTTCGATAATTCCGATACAAAAGCGCTTTGTTTTGATGACAGCAATAGAACATATACCCTCTATTCAATCAATGAAAAAGAGGCTGTTCCTGTAAAACAGTATAATACTGCTGCCCTTGGCGGTAAAGAACCGACTTCTTATTTCAGGTTTGATGATTCCGGGAACAGGATCATCTTTGCCTTTGAGAAATGCTCAGGAAATTGTTACTATGAAATATATTCCCTGGATTTATCATCCGGCATGGTGAGTAAAGTATGTCAGGTTTCCGGTGGAAAAGTTTTGAGTCTGGACTGGAACAGGGACCTGACAGAGATTCTTTACAATGATAATCATACAAGACTCATAAAGCAGCAATGCGGAAATATAAAATAGGCGTAAAAAGATAAAATTGCTATTTTTTATCTTTCATTTTGCAAGATAATAAGTAATTGCTATAGTACTCTATACATGGTAAAATGTTTGTATAAATAGTACATTGTTAATTTACTTTTATTTCCAATCCTCCACGGGATTGAATCCATGAGGCTCCTGCTTTTCAGAAGCGGATGCCGGAATTAAGAAAGGAGACCTATGAAAAAACTTTTAGTATTGGTAATGGCGGTAGTATTCCTGCAGTTTTCATGTGTAGGAACAAAAGAGGTAGTAAAGGAAGAACAAAAAACAGACGTACAGGAAGCGGTAAAATACTGTGCACTCACTTTCGATGACGGACCGGATGTCAACAAAACACCCCTTATACTGGATAAACTTAAAGCCCATGGTGTTGTTGCATCTTTTTTTGTGGTTGGACAGCGTATCAATGAAAGTACAAAACCCATTCTTGAACGTGCGGTAAAAATGGGGTGCGAGATCAATAATCACTCCTGGTCATATGCAGGCATGAATGAAATGTCAGCAGAAGAAGTCAAGGAATCAGTCGATAAAACCACCGAGGCCATCGAAAAATACGCAGGGGTATCACCCAAATTCTTTCGTCCGCCAAACCTGGCAATAAGTGCAGTAATGTACGATAAAATTGATTTGCCTTTTGCACAGGGGGTTCTCGGCATGGACTGGGACGGATGCAATACCTCGGCAGAACAGCGTGCCCAGAATGTTCTGAAAGGGATGATGGACGGGGCTATTATTTTACTGCATGATGTGCAGCCCGATCCGCACCCGACACCTGAAGCACTCGATATTCTTATTCCTGAATTGAAGAAACAGGGATATCAATTCCTGACATTGACCGAACTCTTTGCTAAAAAAGGAGTTACCCCGAATCCTCACGAAAAGAAAATGTGGAAATACGTTAAATAAGAAACAGTATTACATATCGATACATAGAAGAGATTAAATTATAAACAGGAGGTGTTAAAATGGATTAAAGAGTAGAGTAATGTAAGAAAGAAATGTAAAATTATTTACTATCAAAAATTGAAAAAAGAAAGGAAAGAAAATGAAGAAGAATTTATTTATTACCGGGATTGTCCTGGTTCTTTGCCTATTGCCAGTCATGAATAGCATCGCGCAAAGCTGTGGAACCTGTACCTGGTATGGTACAAATTATCCAGTGTGCTGTAATACGACAAGTGGCTGGGGTTGGGAAAATAACCAGAGTTGTATCTCCCAGAATGCTTGTATTCAGGCAGGACAAACCTGTACAGGGTGTGGAACAACAACAACAAGCATGGGCGGCACCACAACTACTTCAAACGCTGCTACAACTACTTCAAGCGGTGGTTGGTGGTGGTGGGGTTCTACAACCACGACATCAAACGCAGGCAGCACGACCACATCATCCGGCGGCAGCACAACCACATCCAGCGGCAGCGGGAATATCACTGTCCGGGCAAGAGGTACCAAGGGCGGTGAAAAACTGGAAATACGGGTAAACGGAAATACAGTAGCATCTTATAACATGACAACGAGTTATGCAAACTACAGCGCCAATGGTTCCGGGACAGTCCGGGTTGCTTTTACTAATGATGATGGACAGTCAGATGGTATGGATATTCAAGTTGATTATGTTATCATTAATGGCACAACATATCAGGCAGAAAACCAGGCAACCAATACCGGTGTGTACCAGAACAGCCAGTGCGGTGGTTCAAACAGTGAATGGCTCCATTGCGATGGATATATCGAATTTGGTTCCGGTGGTACTACAACTTCATCCGGCTCCACAACTTCATCCGGCTCTACAACATCATCCGGGAGTTCCACAACTACTTCAAGCGGCAGCGCCGGCAGCGTTTACCTTACCTTTGATGATGGACCAACCGGCAACTCAGCCTCGCTGTGTAGTAGCCTTAAAAACGCGGGCTGCAACGCGGCCACCTTCTTCGTCATCGGCCAAAATATGCCCGGTAACTCGTCAGCCTATAAAAACGCTGGCTTTAGCGTCCAGAACCATAGCCAAACTCATTCCCATATGACCAGCTGGAGCTATCAGCAGGTCTATAACGATCTCCAGCAGTGCAGCCAGGCCATCCAGAACGCCGGCTTCCCCAAGCCCACACGTATACGGCTTCCCTATCTTGAAAGCAACTCCACCATTCAATCTGCATGTTCAAATCTCGGCCTGTCTATCCTCAGTCCTAGTATTGATACCCAGGACTGGAACGGTGCAAGTACTCAGTCAATCATTAACGCGTGCAACAGCCTGAATGCCGGCGGGAATCCCTTGATGCACGAAAATCAATCGAATACTCTTGCGGCTATTTCTACTATCGTTCAGAATCTCAAGAACCGCGGCCTCGGTTTCGCGCAATATTAAAAACTGGAATAGCAGTCATGCTGTTGCGTTGAGCAGCAGCAAAACCACAATCAAGTGGTGATCACGGCTAATAGTTAAAGCCGCCTGTTTAAAAAGTGGGCGGCTTTTTTTATCGATAATCCTGGACGTGCAATCTATAACGAAAACGACTTTTTTAGAGGCAATCCCCGGGCACGGTTATGGTAAAACCTATCCTTTTCCAGGGACGGGTTTTTAGATGTGCTTTCCAGGTGTATTCCTTATTCCTTAAGACAAATGGCTTATAAACACGTAAGAAAATCTATTACTTGCATGATATTCCATCGATCTTTTAACTATAGATGATGAGAATGAGATTCTTCCATACGTACACCTTTTTTCACTTATCTCTGAATTGCAATTTTTTAACCCCAGTTTTGCAAGCAATTTAACTCCTGATTATTTTATAATAGTACTAAGAGGAATATTCTACTATGTACAATGGATTCCGGCTTTCTGTTGCCGTATAACCGGTTTTTAAATAACAATGGCAGGGATCTGGCTTCGAAAGCTGAATCGATTTACGGAACCGGCGTGCTGGATACGTAAAAGGATAATGGAAGAATTGATACATCAAATTTATCGTGGATTATATGTATAAGCTTTATACGATATATAATTCATTGATCATTTTTTATGGCTTTGTGACTCAGGCGCAAGATAAAAAACGCATGAGAAATACAATTTAAAGAGAAAGGATATGAATATGAAAAAAAGTTTATTGGTCCTGGCATTGGTCCTGGCATCGTTCGTGGTGTTCGGCCAATCCTACTCGCTGGGCGATACGAACCACAGCGGTGGAATCGACGTTGTTGACGCCCTCCTTATTGCGCAGGCGTACGTGGGATTGAATCCTTCGAATTATTATGAGAGTGAGGCGGACGTGGACTGTTCCGGAGGCATTGACATTGTGGACGCGCTTCTCGTTGCCCAGTATTACGTGGGCCTTATATCGAGTTTCCCATGCCAGAGCACACCACCTCCGGGCACAACAACTACTACAACAACTTCAATCGGTGGTGGTAATATCATTGCCCGGGCAAGAGGTACTATGGGCGGTGAAAAACTGGAAATCCAGGCAAATGGAACTACAGTAGGATCATTCACCATGTCGACAAGTTACGCGGACTACAGTGCCAGCGGTTCCGGAACAATCCGGGTTGTTTTTACTAATGATGATCAACTGGAAAATGGTATGGATATTCAGGTTGATTATGTTGACATTAATGGCACAAGATATCAGGCAGAAGACCAGGCAACCAATACTGCTGTTTATGTGAATGGTGCCTGTGGCGGAGAATATAGTGAATGGCTTCACTGTAACGGATATATTGAATTTTATACCGGCGAAGTTACACCGCCTCCGACAAGTACGACAACAACTTCAACCGGCGGTGGTAGCTGTGATGGCGCCAATGGTAATGTTTACCTTACATTTGATGATGGCCCAACCGGCAATACACAATCGCTTTGCTCTTCCCTCACAAACGCAGGCGCCTGTAAAGCCACTTTCTTTGTCATCGGCCAAAATATGCCCGGGAACTCGTCGGCCTATAAAAGCGCCGGCTTCAGCGTCCAGAACCATAGCCAAACTCACTCCCATATGGGTAGCTGGGGCTATCAGCAGGTCTATAACGACCTGAACCAGGCCAATTCATCAATCCAGAACGCCGGCTTCCCCAAGCCCACGGTTATCCGGCTTCCCTATCTGGAGAGCAGTTCCACCATCCAGTCTGTGTGTTCAGAGCTCGGTCTGCAGATCATTTCTCCGAGCATTGATACCCAGGACTGGAACGGCGCCAGCACTCAGTCAATCATTAACGCGTGCAATAGCTTGAATGCCGGCGGAAACCCCTTGATGCACGAAAATCAATCGAATACTCTTGCGGCTATTACTACTATCGTTCAGAATCTCAAGAACCGTGGCCTTGGTTTCAGGCAATATTAAAAACTGGAATAGCAGTCACACCGTTGCGTTAAGCGGCAGTATTACTACAACTTGATATTTATAAAGCCGCCCGTTTTGAAAACGGGCGGCTTTTTTATCGACAATTCCGGATGTACAATCTGGTAACTATAAAAAAACTTTCAAAGAGACAGTAAAATAACGGAGAATTCTTTTACCGGAGTGATTATTTCAGATAGATGGCCGTTTCCAAACGCCCCTGCCATTAGTTCCGGCAAAGACATTCGTATCGTTTATGACAAGAGAATAGACATCAATATTTGTCAATCCTGAATTGACTAAAGTCCAGCTTGTGCCATTGTTGGTGGAATGAAAAACACCACCGCCATAAGTTCCGGCAAAGATATTCGTGCCACTCACAGCGAGGGTATTGATATGTGTGTTTGTCAGACCTGAATTAATCGAGCGCCAGCTTGTGCCGTTGTTGGTGGAACGAAAAACACCATCACCAGGGGTTGCGGCAAAGATTTTTGTGCCGCTTACAGCAAGAGAGAAGATCTGGGTGTTTGTCAATCCTGAATTGACTAAAGTCCAGCTTGCACCGTCGTTGGCGGAACGAAAAACACCGCTACCAAAAGTTCCGGCAAAGATATTTTTACCACTCATAGCAAGAGACCCGACATTGGAGTTTGTCAAACCCGAATTGATTCTCCTCCAGCTTGTGCCATTGTCAGTGGAGAGAAAAACACCCCCGCCAAAGGTTCCTGCAAAGATATTTGTACCATTGATGATAAGTGAGTAGACAAAAGTATTTGTCAAACCGGAATTGACCTCCCTCCAGCTTGTACCATTGTCAGTGGAGAGAAAAACACCCCCGCCATTAGTTCCGGCGAAAATATTAGCGCCGCTTATAGCAAGGGAAAAGACATATGGGTTTGTCAAACCCGAATTAATCTCTTCCCAAATTTCACCACTGTTACTGGAAAGAAATGCACCTGCACCATTGGTCCCGGCAACAATGTATGTACCGCTTCCGGCAAGAGATCCGACAAAAGTATTTGTCAAACCGGAATTGACCTTCCTCCAGCTTGTGCCATTGTCAGTGGAGAGAAAGACACCCCCGCCATTAGTTCCGGCATAGATATTTGTATCACTGATGATAAGTGAGTAAATAAAAGTATTTGTCAAACCGGAATTGACCTCCCTCCAGCTTATACCATTGTTGGTGGAGAAGAAAACACCGCTGATGGTTCCGGCGAAGATATTCGTATCATTGACGGCAAGGGAGTAGACATATTTGTTTGTCAAACCCGAGTTAAACGCATGCCAGCTTGTACCGTTATCGGTGGAAAGAAAAATGCCGTCGCCATAAGTTCCAGCAAAGATATTCGTGCCACTCACGGCAAGGGAATTGATGTGTGTGTTTGTCAGGCCAAAATTAACCGGGCGCCAGCTTGTACCGTTGTCGGTAGAAAGAAAAACGCCACTGCCTTCGGTTCCGGCAAAGATATTCGTGCCGCTTGTAACAATAGAATTGACATCAATGGATATCAAACCTGAATTGACTGAACGCCAGTTTGTACCATTGTTGGTGAAAAGCAAAACACCGCTGCTGGTTCCGGCGAAGATATTCGTACCACTCACGGCAAGAGAAAAGACATATGTATTTATCAATGCTGAATCGATCAACTTCCAGCTTGTGCCGTTGTCGGTGGAAATATAAACACCACCGCTGGTTCCGGCAAAGATATTCGTGCCGCTTATTGCAAGGGAATAGATACTTTTACTTGCCAGACCGGAATTGACCTCCTTCCAGCTTGTGCCATTATCGGTGGAAAGGAAAACGCCACTACCTTCGGTTCCGGCAAAAATATTCTTATCCTTGATTGCAAAGCAATGGATGTAGCCACCATAGGGTCCACTGGTTTGTATCCATTGTACAGATAGTGATTTTTCAGGAATAAATACTAAAAACACAAGCAATAATAAAGCCACGAGTAATAGAAAAGATACGGGCAATAAAAATCGGTAAACCTTTTTCATGTTTTTTCCTCTTTATTCATAACGTTGGCTTAAGCCCACAACCCAATTAACAAGCTATCCAGGTTCTTTTTATTATACTGGTCTTATTAACCTGGCGGCCAACGTTTATCTATTTTACTTAAAATCTTGTTAAAATAACAGGATTTTAAGTAAAATAGCATAATCGGTTATTGTAACAAACGATTTGCGCTTATATGACACTCCCGCCGTGACGATAGCGCGGGTAAAATGATGACAAAATCTACATTCCAATGATAGCTAAAGTTATAATTCGATGCAAGGTTTTTTGAGAAATAAATTAAAAGAATCACTATATAGGAACCGGGGAAAGACACAGCGTTGGCTACGCCCACAACCCAAATCAAGAGAAGCAGGAAATAATTTATACCTGTAATTACATCAGATCCAGAAAGGATCC
>JAFGQK010000312.1 GCA_016935735.1 Spirochaetales bacterium
CGGATCCTTCCTGGATCTGATGTAATTACAGGTATAAATTATTTCCTGCTTCTCTTGATTTGGGTTGTGGGCGTAGCCAACGCTGTGAATAACCTGCCGCTGTGATGCTTTGACTTTATTATTTCACTGGAATTATTCTCTGCATCACTTACTGTCACAATACCATTACATATGCAAATATATGTTGCCACCGGATCTGCTTTTACAAAAAAAGATGTCCCTCTTACTCCAAGTATTGCAGCAGGTGTTGTAATGGTAAAGCTATCTGAATCCGCTAACACAGCGAGTTTTTTTAATACACTTATTAATGTACCCTGTTTCAAATCAATAGACTTATGTACCTTTGAAAAATCCAATTTAAAGAGTGTATTATCCTGGATCTTTATAATATTTTTATTATCAAATACGATTTCACAAAACGAGTTTTCCCCTGTACTCACGATGGATTTGTTTTCGATCTTTTCCCCGGTTTCCGCTTTCTTATCATTGATTGATACTTCACCTTCCATAAATTCCATTATTGCTTCTGTTATGGCAGGGTCAGCCTGATCTGATTTTTTATTACAGGAAAATACCAGTAATAAAAGAAATAATAAAATAATACTGCTTTTCCTGTACATTGTATCACCTCCCTGTTCTGTACATTCAAAGTAATTAATAATAAATAAGAATAAATAAAGGAAGGGATAAATTCCCCTTTTTACTGACCGGAGTCCCGCCGGTTTCTCATTTAAGATTTAAGAATTTTAACAGGTTTATTCCCTGGATTCGCATTTATAAAGAACATAGCTTGAGCAGCTTATTAATGACAGAAAACAGATATTACAATTACCCGGATGAATGCGGATCTTTTTTCTTCCCTGACGGTACCAGATAAACACTCCAGTAACTCATGGCTACAAAAAAGCTGCCGCCGATTATATTTCCGATTGTTACAGGAATAAGATTTTTTGTAAAGATCGTTACCCAGTCAAGGGGTATTTCCCTGGCAGGAAGGGGAATTTGGGCCCAATCATGAAGGAAAATTCCAGATGGAATAAAAAACATATTGGCAACAGAGTGTTCAAATCCGATGGCGACAAATGCCATGATCGGGAAAAAAATCGCGAATATCTTACCGATGGTCTGGCGAGAAGCCATTGCCATCCAGACAGCAAGGCAGACCAGCCAGTTACAGCCAATACCACGGACCAGGGCTTCTCCAAAGTTCAATGCTACTTTATTATAAGCAATATTCACAGCAGTCTGTCCCAGTGCACTGTTTCCCATTTTCCAGAGACCTGAAAAAAAGAAGATAAAAGCCAGGAAAATACTGCCGATAAAATTGGTTATGTAGACCACCAGCCAGCGGCTTAACATTTTCCCTATGGTAATATCCTTTGTCAGGGTACTGGTAAGCATCAGATTGTTTCCGGTAAACAATTCGGCACCGGCAATAACAACAAGCATAAGTCCGACACTGAATACAGAACCTGCCATAAACCTGGAAAAACCGATCCCGGTGTATTTGGCCAGATCAAAACTCACAGTCATGGAAAGCAAACCGCCAAAGCCAATGTACGCACCGGCAAGAATACCCAGTATAACCACCGAAAACCACGAAGATGTGGTTTTCTTGACACCAACTGTCTGCGCCAGGGTCTGGGCGATGGTCTGGGGAACCTTATCATCAAGATTGGGCTGGGGAAAGCTCATGTTCTTTATTATTTTCTCAAAACGGCCGATCGCTTTTTTTTCTACCGTTACTTTACGCCGTGTTGCCTGCTTTACCGCTGCTATAATTTCTTCCGGTGTAAAGGGTTTGGCAATATAATCCATTGCACCCCTTTTCATTGCTTCCGTTGCACGGCTGGTTGTCGGGTAGCCGGAAATCATGATAATAGCGGAATCAGGAGAATGTTTATCGATCTCTTCCACTATATCCATTCCGTCAAATCCGGGCATCTTCCAGTCGCATAATATGACATCAAAAAATACATCCTTGACAAGAGTAAGACCTTCACCGGGATTATTTGTCGTCACAACACTATACCCTTCCGAACAAAACAGTTTCCTGCAGGATTCGAGTATAATATCTTCGTCATCAATAATAAGCATTTTCCCTTCTGCCATTTATCCCTCCTTAAAACATGATTTTAATCTGAATTATATTTTTATGCAAGGTACTGTGAAAATAAAATGACAGAGGTTGATCCTTCTCCATCACGCCATTCAGGATATGTACAAAGTATCCCTTGACATACCCTTATCCTCTTCTTTACTATCAGATAATCTTTTTAATGAAAGCGGGGTTTCATGGAGAATAACCAGGATTACAGAATCACCCAGAAGCCTTTCTACCTGCCCATCACGGATGAGGTGGAGGTTTTTGAACGGGCATGGGCAGAGCAGATACCACTCCTTTTAAAAGGACCCACGGGGTGCGGGAAAACACGTTTTGTGGAGTTTATGGTGTATAATCTCGGTCAAAAACTCATACGAGTAACAAAGGGCAGTAAAGGGTTGACAGCAGATAAAAGGGATTATTCCCAGGGGGTAGGAAGCCTTTATACTGTTGCCTGTCACGAGGACCTGACGGCCAGGGACCTTACCGGGCGTTATATTATGAAAGGCGGGGAAGCGGTCTGGATCGATGGCCCTGCAACCATGGCAGTAAAACAGGGGGCTATCCTGTACCTGGACGAGGTGGTCGAAGCGAGAAAAGATGTTACCACCATCATTCACCCACTCACAGACCACAGGCGGATTCTTCCCCTGGAAGCCCTCGGTATCCAGGTGAAAGCCGCAGCTTCTTTTATGGTGGTCATTTCATACAATCCGGGGTACCAGAGTATCAGGAAAAATCTTAAACCCTCCACAAAACAGCGATTCATCGCACTCAATTTCGGCTACCCGCCCCCGGAAAAGGAATCTGTTATTATCCAGAATGAAGGGATGGTATCAAAGGAGATTGCTGAAAAGCTCGTTCTGCTGGGGAGTGATATAAGGAATATTACCACCATAGACCTGGAAGAAGGGGTAAGCACCAGGGGGTTGATTCATGCAGCAAAACTCATAAAACGGGGAATCAGTCCCAAACGGGCATGCTCTCTTGCAATAGCACAAACCGTTACCGATGAAAAGGAAGAGATCGCAGCGATCGAGATCATTATCGATAAGATATTCCGTTGAAAGAAAGGACCGGGACGAAATTAAATCGATTTTACCGGATCCATCCGGGGAATAAAAGTTTCTTTTCTTTAGTAAAAAATTACTTTTATCTTTATTAAATTATCAGCTACTATTAAATCTTATTACATCTATGGAAGTGCAATAAAAAAATAAATTCCAGGAGGTATAAAAATAAAAATTACTGTATTATTCACTGTTCTGTTCATTCTCGGGACAGGTTTCTTTCTTACCGGGTGCCAGGATTTACTCACTGACAGGACGGGCAGCAACAATGATAGGGCATCATCTATAACTGAAAGATCACTACTCCTTATACATGGATGGGGAGGGAAATCGGATCAATTCAATGAATTTATATCTGACGATTTTGATTTTTCACCCGGGAATGGTATTAATGATTTTAAGGATCATTATGGTTCAACAAGCGAAGATATCATAACAATTGATTATTATAAGGGAACCTCCATTAAGGACTTTGAAGAAATTAATGGTAATACACCTATCGAGGAAATATCAAAAAAACTAAAAGACTACATAATCGACCTAAAAGAGAAAAACCAAATACATGATCATGTTGACATTGCAGCCCACTCGATGAGCGGACTTGTTGTCCGGCATATGGTGAAACATTATTATAAAGAAATCAAAGATGAGGGAATAACCATTAATCATATTGCGACAATAGGCACTCCCAATCATGGGACTACATTGGCAGGAATAGCAACCGCAATCGATTTGGGATTAATAATAATAACAGGTGATGATATCTGTGATTTAGCAAATCTGCAAGAAACTCAAAGAATTTTATCCAGCGATTATAACTGTGACCGGGCAGATTATTATACCGGTGATTTTAATGGAGACGGCAAGACGGATCTACTGGCATTCTACAGGTATTATAATGGAAAACATACAGTCTTTTGCTGGTATGGTACGGGGAGTGGTTTATCGGAAATACATAAATTATGGGAAGAATAAGGCACGGAATCAGCAAAGGATGCATCAACAATTGGATAATCACTGAATATGGAAACACTATATACCAGATAATTAAAATCAACTTAATTGCTTGCCTTGATGATTATCATATTGTTGAATAATTCAAGTGTTGATTCAGATATATTCAGTATCTAATATTTATCTTACTCCTTCACGCTTCCCACAACAAGACCGTGAATAAAATACCGCTGGAGGAAGGGGTATACGATTATAATAGGAACCGAAGCGATAATGGTGACAGCGGCCCGTATGGCAATCGGGGACGCGAAACTTTTTGCAGCTTCACCCCCGCTTGCCATGGCGTCCCTCAACAGTGCGGAATTACTCTGGGCAATATTTGCAATCGCTATGAGTTTCATGAGTTCGTACTGGAGTGTACTCAGATACTGTTTGGAAGAACAGAAAATAAAGGAATCAAACCAGGAATTCCAGGCATACACTGCGACGAACAGGGCGACTGTTGCAAGTACCGGTTTGCAGACAGGGAAAATAATCTGGAAAAATATCCTGAATTCGCCGGCACCATCCATTTTTGCGCTTTCAATAATACTTTCGGGAATGTTTCTGATATATGTCCGTAATACGATAAAATTGAATGCCCCGCCGAACATGGCGGGTGCTATATACACCAGGTAATTATTGATAAGGCCGAGGTTTTTATAAAGAAAATATACAGGGATAAGTCCCGCATTAAAATACATGGTTAACACAACGATAATGGTAATAGGTTTTCGGAAGATATAGTTACTCCTGCTTAATGCATAGGCAAACATCGAGGTGATAATCACCTGGAAAACCGTGGCGAGGACTGTTCTTGAAAGTGATATGAAAAAAGCATTATAAATAGTGATATTGGATAAGACTGCTTTATAATTATATAAAGTAAATACTCTCGGCCAGAGATAAATACCCCCCCGTATCGTGTCAAGACTCTCGTTAAATGAAATGGCGATCGTATGAGCAAAAGGATAAAGTGTTACAATTACTAAAAAAATCATGATCGCTGTATTGAAGGTACGAAAAAGCATCTTTTCAATGGATGATCCGATATATTTTCTTTTCATCCCTTTCTACACAATCCTTTCTTCTCCTATTTTTTTTGCAAAGTAATTAGCAGAAAAAAGAAGAGTAATATTGACTACAGATTTAAATATCCCTGCTGCTGTTGCCAGTGAATAGTTGCCCTGTCCAATCCCAAAATTTATAACAAATATATCGATAGTGTCCGACCAATCCATGATTAACCCGTTCCGCAGAAGGTACTGCATCTCGAAACCGGCTTCCATTAAACGCCCGATGCTAAGAATCAAAAGAACTACAATAGTGGCCTTTATTCCCGGTAACGTAATATGCCACATCTTCTGGTACCTGTTTGCACCATCGATTTCCGCAGATTCATACAAGCCGGGATCTATCCCGGACATGGCTGCAAGATATATTATCGTATTCCATCCCAATTCTTTCCAGATAAAAGATATTCCGATAATTCCCCAGAAGTATTCCGGTTTACTTAACCACATGACCGGGTTTTTAATAAAGCCGAGTTTTATAAGAATCGTATTGACGATGCCTCCTTCTATCGAGAGTGCCATCTGAACAATACCTGCGGCAATTACCCAGGAAAGAAAGTGAGGCAGATATGAGATTGTCTGGACCACTCTTTTAAAAGAAGTAATCCTTATCTCGTTCAACAATAATGCAAAAGCTATGGCAGTCACGAATCCAAGGACGAGATTTATAAGACTCATAGCCAGGGTATTTCTTAATGCATTCAAAAAATTTGAATCCGAGAACAGGAAAATAAAATGCTTAAACCCAACCCATGTCTGCTCGAAAAAGCCTTTTGCCGGTTTGTAATCCTGAAAAGCCATGGACCATCCCCAGAGAGGAATATAACTGAACAAAATAATATACAGACATACTGGTACAGACATGAAAATAAGCTGCTTCTGATTTTTGATAATCTGCCATCCCGGCTTTTTCCGTACTGTTTTCAAAACCGTTATTCCCTGTAATTTCACTTATCAGTGTCAGTCTGTTTCACCGGCAGCTCAATTGTTAACAACCTTTTTGATTCTCACCTGGATTGCTTCGTTCACTGCATCGAGATATGCCGGTATATCAATTTTTTCAAGCTCATCCATATATTGAGCCCAGACATTTTCAAAATTTTTTGGATCGGCAAGAATCACCCTGGGAAGGTATTTCAGACTGATATCGTCATACTTTAAGAATGCGGTCTGTCCAGGGGTTCCTTCCGGAATATGCAAAGACCACACCGGGTAGTGGGGGGGATTGGGCGGCGGCGGGCTAAAAAAATCACTGAACGTTTTATACCCATATCCAGCCAGAAACTCCTTATCCTCGGGTTTGAGTGATTCAAAATATTCCTCCGGCTGTATTCCGGGCGAAGTAGCATTCCCGTCACTGAATGTGCCTTCCAGTTTTGTGGATTCGTCAAAAAAGCTTAAGCCGGTATGTGATTGTTTCCAGGCAGGGTCGTTTTGCATATCCCGCATTTCCTGGGTTCTGATAAATTTGCCTTTATCATTCACGATATAATCTTCCCCTTCAACACCCCATTGGAGAAATTTCTGCCATTCCTCATCCAGAAGGCTGTCGAATAATTTTATCAGTCTTTCGGGATCCTTACAATTCACACTTATTCCAAAACCCCTGTCTACATTCACGACAGGACGGTCCATGTAATAATCCTTGATACTTTCATCATAAGTAACAGGGCATGGTGCATATGTCCTCCATATTTTACCCTGTTTTTTCAGGGAGTATTCCGCTCTCTGGAAATTCCACTTCTGGTCGAACATTCCCAGTACCCTTCCGCTGGATATTTTGGCAATATACTGGTCATAACTCAATACGAATGCTTCCCTGTCAATTAATCCCATTTGATTCAACTCGTTAAGTTTTTTATAATATCGCTTTGCATAATCTTTATCAGAATACATTTCCGCCTTATTATCTCTCACAACAACATCACCGTCATTTGGAAACCCGATAAGGTGTTGTGGTGGATTTTTCAGACAGAAATCCCGCCATCCTTCACAGAGGATCTCAAATCCTATTGTCGGCTGACCGTCTACGGTAGGATATCTTTCCCTGTACTTTATAAGAAGATCAAAATATTGATCCAGGGTTTTCACTTCAGGATACCCGAACTCCTTTAACACTGCCTTCTGAATCCAGAATGCCGGCCCCAGGGATTCATTACTTTTATAATCCCCCTGGTATACTCCCCAGTTCGGCATTACATAGATATGCCCGTCATCATGTGTAATAAGACTCCAGCATTGTTCCAGATGCTTTTTTATCCTCGGGGCATGTTCTTCTATAAGGCCCTCAAGAGGGATGAATGCTTCGTTATCAATAAACCGCTGGTGTGCATTTATAATGTCGGGAAGATCGCTGCTTGCGAGCATGACGCCTATTTTCTGATTGGCGTCTCCTGCAATAATATCGAAATCGAAAACGATTCCGAACTCTTCTTTAATCCTTTTAAAAACCCTGTTATCCGGCGTCGGCTGTTGTGATGGTGTCAGAATGAATACCGAAACCTTATATAGTTTTTGTTTTCCTTCCGATCTATCTGAGGGAAAACAAAAATCTGCTGACAATAAGAATACAAGAATAAGCAAAAACCATTTTATCGTTACTTCTTTTCTCATATATCTCCTCCTTTAAAATGTTATAATTCCTTAAGCAAAAAACACTGAAATAATCGCCATAAATCTACCATGAAATCTATTCGATAACACAATTGAAAAAAAGTCAATAAAGAAATCTGTAACTATCAGCAAAAAGCATCACATTGAGTAAAATTCATACTTCATAAATGTTTAGCGGTAACGTTACTTACACATTTTTAGCGGTAACGTTACTTACACATTTTTAGCGGTAACGTTACTCATGAACTCCATTTTTTTCATTCTGAACACTGCAATGTTTTCCTGTAAAGGTTTCACGACCGTTTTACCGTTCTCCTGTTCTTGTGTACATTTTTTAATGAGAACATTACGCCGTAATAAAACCACAATTGCCTTTTTTTAAACAGCAGCGTTAATAATAAAAACATCACTCTTTAGAAAAAAAGCTGTGTAATATAAAATGGATTAATGATAAACTGTATTCTCTTCGATACGGTTGAAGCCCGATTATGGTTTAATAAGGTACTCAAGTTCTACTCGGGGCAAATTTCGAGCAGGGTCACGCCGAAGGGCTGGACAGTGACGGTCCATTCAAGAGTATTTGAAGGCGTGGCGATACGCTTCACGGAAACATCCAATTCCATACATCGGCGTAATACTTCCAGGTCTGCGGGGAGGATGTGGTGCGGTGCGCCCATGGCTACCCATACGTCGTACACGCTGCCATGTTCACGGTCAAAGCGCGTTACCTGCAAGCGGACAGACCCTCCCACACCATCCAGGTTCAGGGTGAACTCACGGGGTTGCTGTACATCAAACAGGTTGTAGATTTCGCCCGGCTTAGCAGCTGCCAGGAGGCGGCTGTCGTTGGCATCATCGCGATAGTGACAGTAGTTCCACATCAGGACAGCCAGCGTACCATCGCTGCGCCGGGTGACCGCATACGAATCACCTTCGGACAGTACTTCATCGCCCAGGCGGGAAAGGAACCAGTACCCGTGGTACGAGGCCTTTTTCAGCCCCTGGATGTTTACCAGTCCGAAACCGCCATGGAAGGGGGTATCGCCCTGACGGCATTCCTCGAATATATCGCTGACCACCCAGAATGACAGTGAATCCATCAGACCGCGCGCCCGCCAGTTGTTACTTACAATAAATGAGGCCATAAAGGCAGTGTCGTGTACAGAATCACGGGGGCTGGGGCTGGAACTCCACTCGGTGTAGTGGCGCTCGACATTGGGGTAAGCCGAGGTGCGCAAAAGTTTGTCACAGCCGCGCACATCCACGAGCAAGCGGTCGGGTTTATCCCACACCATATAACCGCACCCTTCCTTGTCAACGGGGTGCAGGGTGGGATAAGGATGTGTGGTAAAGATATCGAGCGGCAGTTTACGTTCAGCGCACGCTGCCAGAAATTTCTCGCCCCACGGGAGAACACCCGGATGGTTGCCAAAGCCGGCACTCGCTGGTCCGCCGACGCGTAGCCCGGTGTCAACACGCTTGATGGTGCGGGCAGTACGTTCGTAGAGTTCCATGTAGGCGCCGAAATCGGCATCTTTCCAGAAAAAATCGAGGTCCGGCTCGTTCCATACTTCGAAATACCATTGGCGTACTTCGGCCAGCCCATAACGCTGGATGACATGGCGGATGAACTGTTCAATCAACCATTCCCAGCGGGCCCAGTCTTTTGGCGGCGTGATATTACCGCCCCACCAGAAGACGGTCTGGGTGCCGCTGGCAAGATCATAGGGCATGAACCCCAATTCCACAAATGGCCGGATACCGATGGAAAGCCAGTGGTCGTACACCAGATCCACATATTGCCAGTTAAGAATCTGCCGGCCGTTGTTCTCTTCATGGTAAACCATCATGTCTTCATGGAACAGGCCGTGCATACGGATGTAGTGAAAAGGCATCTCGCGCTGCACCATTTCCAGGTGCTTTTGAAAGTCAGCGCGCAGGGCTTCACCTACCCGCCCGCCGCCGACACACACGGACCAATAAGGGGTGAGAGGTTGACCGGATTGTTTCAGGTTGATAGAAATTTTCATAATTACAGCCTCCAATTATAATGAAGTCCGGAATGATGATCCGGACTCCGGATGGTATTATAATAGTATAAATTGCTTCTTTGTCAATATTCTCTACCAATGGGTGCGAACGCCATAACAGGTTTTAAAAACCACGGAACACACTGAATACACAGAAATAAAAGACCGAAAATAAAATAATGAAAG
>JAFGQK010000313.1 GCA_016935735.1 Spirochaetales bacterium
TGAAAAGCATCGTTGCCGATCATCGGGCGTATTACCTGCCCGGTGAGAAGAACAATCGGTACAGAATCAAAATTGGCTGTAGCAAGGCCAGTAATCGTGTTTGTTGCCCCCGGTCCGCTGGTCACTACACATACACCTGTCCTTCCTGTAGACCGTGCATATCCATCCGCAGCATGTACAGCCCCCTGTTCATGACGGGTCAGGACAACATGAATGAATGGTTCCTTATAAAACTCATCAAAAAGGGGAATCACTGCACCCCCGGGATATCCGAAGAGGACATCAACACCTTCTTTTTTAAGTGCTTCGACAATTAACTTAGATCCGGATTTTTCCATTCGTCACCTCCTTAATGTATTTATAACTTTTTTTTCACCTGCAACGCAAGCTGTTGAGTACCACTTTATTAAAACAAACAGCCACATTACTCCTTTAATAAAAAAAGCCGTTCCCCGAAGGAGAACGGCTTTTAAAACCTTATTAGCTTACTGCTTTCTACCTTCCGGGAATTATCCGTAACCCCCAAGTACGATAACAACGACAACAACTACTACCACAACGGGAACATCTACCTTTGATAAAAAGCGGTAAACCGACATCATGGTTTTAATATACAGGAGAAGGATTAATGTGTCAAGGCTTTTAAAAAATAAAAGTGAATGATAAACAAAGAAGATACCGTAATAATATCAGTATTTTAAATATTTTATTAATCATTATTATAAATATCTTTTAATTCAACGGCGCCGTTTAATAATTCAATTGTTGGGGAATTATCATTTCCCGGTTTAAATCTTATCCTGATCTGACCATTTGATGAAAACATGGGCTTTAAATATTTTACAGTATCTTTAATTGTTTTCATCACAGGAGAGATACATTTTATTTGCTTTCTTGATTTAAATTTGGAAGTAGAATATGCTTTATTTGTGTATTTATATATTCTTTCAACATCTTCCTTTGCAGGCAGTTTTAGATTTCCCCAAATAAATGGTGTTAAACAGGATATAGGTTTTCTAATCAATAATTCATTCCAGACTCTTTCGTTATGGCCTGTCACAGAACCATGATGCGGAATTTTAAATACCTGGGCTTTTCCGTTCAGATATTGTTTATTATCAAGTATTGTCATCCTCGATTATTGCTAAAGTTCTACTCATAGTGTCTCCATCAAATAATCAATTGTATTCCTATTATAATTTATCACCTGTGTCCAGTTTTTTTCAAGAATCGTTACTATTTCTTTTGCATCTGCATTTTTATCTTTATCTCCTATTTCAAAATGATTATTTATACTGATAAAAATACCGGGATTCATTTCTCTTATCGTTGAGGGTTCTACATTTATATAGATATATCCATCAAGACCATCCGTTCTTATTCCCTGGATGGTAAGCTTTCTCATGCCCGGTTCTTTAAGTACATTATTCCAGATGTCTTTTGGTGCAAGTTTATGCCCTATTTCATGCCACTCTTTTTCATCAGCTACCTGGTAATGCACTTCACTGTTGATTCCCAACATGCATAAAGGCGTATGACTGAGTATTTTAAAAGTTCCTAAAACCAGATCCCGCAGTTCTTCTTCATGTCCTTTTTCCCTGCTCCGCACCAGAAATTTATTTCTCACAACCTGTATTGTGACCCATTCAAGTTCAAACGTTGTAATATCCGGTATAAGCACCAGATTCTGTGCATTTTGTCCTTCCATAGGCCGTATCAATCCGGCTTTTTCAAACCAGACTGGTTGAAAAATCGCTGTATTCAATGATCCTACCAATACGATGGATGTTATTTCTTTTCCGGGCTTATTCATTGCACACTTCCTTCTGGTCTTTATGCAATTCCGGGTGCTTTTTACTAAAGTAACATAAATTACCGGGAAAGTAAATATACTTTTTTATCCTGTTGATGATGCATAGAAGCAGAACTTTTATTTACGGCTGTTCCACCATTCGAGCATTTTCCACATGTCGTGGTCAAAGTCCGGATCATCTCCTGCAGCCTGTGTCTTAGCAAATTTTTCGACAATATCGCAGATTTCTTCTTTATTTCTATAGCCAGTAATTGGATGTGGGAGTATGTCATCCAGATATGGATAAAGGAGGCCGAAATAATCTGTTCTTATAATAATACATACTTTAAGTTTCCCATTACTTTGTCGAGAAGCAGTTTCGAGTCTTTTTATGAATTGTTCATAAACCGTGTTCCTTACCCTGTCAAATATCTGTTCAAACTGGTCCAGAAAAAGGACAGCCGGTTTTCCGGCAACAAAATTTACCGCCACTCCCGGACAACCGTTCCTCTCCGGATCGCTACCCGGGAAAAACCCGGAAAAACCGTTTTACCAGGTTGACTACATACGGTTAAAAAGATAGACTGATAAAAATTATTATGGGCGATAGGGGGAAGCAGCCAGACTTTATATGGTGATGAATGCACATTCCGTATTTGACAGGCTTGTTCTCGATTTAAGTTCCAGGGAAAGGTTCGATCTTCTTGAGAAAATCCGGAGTCAGAAGGGTGTTTCCGAAGAGCCGCTCCTTGAAGAAAAAGAGGAATCCGAAGAGGCGATCGATTTCGAAGCAGAATATAAAAAATTCAATATTTTTAAAAGATTCATCATATTCATAGTATCATTATTTACCGGCAGGAATAAAAACATCCTGGTGGAAGGCCATCTTCTTAAAAAACTGGGTTCCAGAATCATGTTTAAATACCCTGGATTAATCAATTTCTCGAAAAACCAGTTACTTCGTGGTATGCTGGCTGAACTTGAAAGCCTTAACCTTCATATATCACCTTTAAAGAATTCATTTCAGGCTACCCTGGGTGTAGAAAGAAGTGATTTTTTCGCTTTCTTTGTCAGTCTGGAACTGGAAGAGATTCAGCAGCGGATAATTGAAGAGACCGAACCGTATGTCATTTTCGAATCCGGTCAATTTACGGAAATTGCAGAAATCCGGGGAGAAATGGAAAAACGCTTTAATAAAATTATTGAGGATATAAGCCGTGAAGACCGGCAAAAAATATACCAGGGTGTATTCACCCTTACACGCTTTTACCAGTTGTGCAGTTTCGATTTTGATGAAATGCTCTCGCTTTTTTCAAAAAATCAATTCGGCGGGAGCGGTATATTGAGCTTCAGCATAGCAAGAAACAAGATTATGCGTTTATGCGACCTTATCCAGAGTGTCCACTACCCGCCCCCTTCAAATGCCTTAAAAGCCGTATTTCTTTTTTCCAACTACGAAAAAATAGGCGATCCTTATTTAAACCTGGGCGCACAGCTTGACCGGTTTTTAAAAGAAGCGGATATTACCTTTTCGGCAATAAGAAGATTTAACAAAAAGGTTCCTTTACCGGATATCATAAAATGCATGTCAAGAAATTATAATTACAAACCGGAGATTCTAAAAGGGGGTGAGGACTGGTTTGTACTTTTCAAAAATTTCTGGGACAAGCAGTTTGATAAGATCTTTAAATCATTTTATAAGGAAAAGAAGATAAAGGTATTCGTTTCTGAATCCCTTGCTTTTCTTAATATGGAATTCTTTAGAAAACTAGAATATTATATGCCCGAAATTGCCTACAATCCATACTCCTTAAAACATTATCTTTCACTTCTTTTTATTAAAAACTTTTATGAAAAAATTTTCCTGCCAAGGCTGAACAAGGCATTAAATGCTCTTTTTATAAACGGGAATTTCTATAAAAAGGAAAACCGGACCAGTTATACCGACGCATATAATGGTATGACAACAGTATATGATAAAATTCATGCCCTTGATAAGTCTGTTTCCCCGGAAGGTGAACTCGGTATTGAGATAGAAGCAGCAAAAAATGAAGGAATAAAAACACAGCCGGTAAAAAGAAAAGCCCACCAGATTTTCAAGGAAATCAATATAAGAACAAAACTCATTGTAGAAGAAGCAATATCGCACTATACCATGCTTATCAATATTCTTGATGGCATCCTCTATGGTCAGGTAGGCGGTAAGTTCGATTCCATTTCAAATATGAGGAGTATAGGCGGCAAAGAGAATCATGAAACAGTTTCTTCCTGGAGAAATTCCCTGAATAAACTCAATAAAGCACTTGAACTGCTTAAAGATATATATCAACTCGAAGAACGGTCCTCATAAAAATTTTCTCATTCCTCACGGAAAAAGGCAAGAAAGGCTTTTTCGATTGCTTCTTTACTTATATGGCCGCATTCAACAGCAATATCTCCAAGTAAACTCCTTTTCCCGGATTCAACTGATGTCTTTGATTGAATTCGAAGAATTTCATCTACCTGCTCCTGGGTCAGAATCCCGTTTTTAACCAGATATTCTCCAAAAAGCATAACCTCTTCCCCTCCCCTTTTGAGTATAGTGATGGATAATGTCATTTGTCAATATTTAATGTTTTAATGTTAAGGATGATAATAGAATTATGGAACTTAAGAATAAATTGAACTGTTAAGCTGGTTCCGCTTATTACAGATTTCCCAGTCATAACCTTCGGGTTCATTACGATTCGTTGTAATAATTTTATCCTCTATCTGGTATGATAAAGGGCTTATTGACTCCATATGTTCAATTGATTTTCCACACGGTAATTTTTATCAGAATTAATTCTGCGTATATTCTTGTTCCGGTTATGACAGGTTATTCCTTTCCTCTTTAATATATTATTTTTTCCCTTTAATTTCATTTTAACAAAGTTTAATCATCCCATCCAATCTTGAATAATCTTTGCCTGATTTTCTGATTTTTGCAAGAATCTCGATGAGTTCACCCCGGATTTCTGCAATCCGCGATTTTATATCGACGTTTCTGGAATTGATCTCTTCCCAGATTTTATTCCTTGCCCCCTGGATAGTGAAACGCTTTTCATAAAGAAGATGCCGCAACCGGTATAATATCTGGACATCGTTTATAGTAAATATTCTTCTTCCGGTAAGACCTTTCTGAGTGGAGAGAAACGGTATTTCCTGTTCCCAGTAACGTATAACATGAGGCTTGACATTCAGAAGCCTGCTTACTTCACCGATGCTGTATTTATTCATTTTTCTGTATTATCGAAATTCAATATCGACCGGAACCATATCCAGTTTAACATCACTTTTGATTTTATTTTTTATATAACTTAAAAACTCCCGTCTTACTCCTTTATTCCGGCTTAAAAAAACGATGAACCGCACAGGATTCGTGCTTTCCTGTACTGCATATCGTATTTTCACCTTTCTGCCCTTTACTTTATAATGGTAAGAATCATTCCACAATTTTACCATTTTATTCAACTTTACGGTCTCGATATGTGTATTGAGTTGTTTCCATACCTGCAATGCTTTCTGTAAGAGTTCTTTTACACCGGAACCGGAAATCGCAGAAACAGGAAGCACCGGTACATAATGCAAAACAGGAAAAAAGAAACGGATTTTATCTGTTATTGCTTCAAGCCTGTTAGGAACCCGGGGAAGAAGGTCCCACTTGTTGAGTACAAAGATGATCCCTTTGCCATGCTTTACTGCATGTGATGCAATTTTTTTATCCTGATCTGAAATATCTTCTGTTATGTCAATAAGCAGGAACACGATATCCGATTCCCTTATGCATTTAATAGCCCTGTTTACCGAATAATATTCAACCGGATTTTTTACCTTTCTTTTCCGCCGTATCCCGGCGGTATCAAGAACCTTAAAGGATATACCCTGATAGATTAACTTTCCTTCGATGACATCCCTGGTAGTACCGGGAATTTCAGAAACAAGGGATTTGTCTTCACCTAACAGATAATTTGTTAATGTGGACTTCCCTGTATTCGGCTTCCCGAGTATTGCAATCCGGATACCCTGCACGGGTTTTTCTCCTTCATTTTCCGGCAGGTTTTTTACAAACAGGAGAATTTCATCCTCCAGCCTGGAGATATTTCGTCCATGAAGGGCAGAGACCGGGATCAATTGATTGAATCCGAGTTCGTAGAGATTCCAGATCATGTCTTCCTGCTCTGTATTGTCAACTTTATTGATAATAAGGATGGTCCGCTCCTGGAAAGGCCGGATTCTTTCAATAAATGCAAGATCATCGCCTGTTATCTCATTCATGTCAACCATAAATAAGATAAGGTCTGCATTTTTTGCTGTATCAAGGCTTTTTGCAGAGATAAGTTCAGAGTAATCGCTGGACTCCAGGGTAAATCCGCCGGTATCGATGAGAAGAAACACCCTGTCCCCGATCTTACATTCCGCTTCCACGGAATCCCTCGTAACCCCGGGTGATGAATCCGTAATCGCTCTTCGCTTCCTTAATAACCGGTTAAAAAGAGTGGATTTTCCGACATTTGGTCTGCCAATAATAACAATCCGAAAATAATTAGTTTTAATCGAGGTCGAAATCAAGATGTTCCTCCATCCATGTTTTAATGGTCTCCTCTATTTTATCTGCATGTGAAAGATTCATAATAGTTTCTGTGAGTTTTCTTGCATCTTCGAAAGAAATAGAACGGATAATTTTTTTTACTTTCGGAATTCTGAAGGAACTCATGCTGAATATTTCCAGACCCAGGCCCAATAAAATAACAGTGGTATATACATTCCCTGCCATCTCCCCGCACATCTCGACATCTATTCCGGCTTCTTTCCCTTCTTTAATAATCATTTTTATAAGGCGTAAAACTGCCGGATGAAATGGGTCGTAGAGATATGCAACCCTTTCATTCCCCCTGTCCACTGCAATTGTATATTGAATAAGATCATTTGTTCCGATAGAAAAAAAGTCGACATAACTTTTAAGAATATCCGATGTAAGTGCTGCTGAAGGAACTTCGATCATAATACCGATCTCGATATTTTCATTAAATTCGATCCGATTCTTTTTTAAATCGCATTTCACCTCCTCCACCATGACCAGCACCTTTTCCAACTCCCCTGCCCCGGAGATCATGGGAAACATTATTTTAAGGTTCCCATAAGCGGAAGCACGGAGCAGGGCTCTTACCTGGGTTTTCAGGACTTCAGGATGTGAAATATAAAAACGGACTGCCCGCCATCCGAGAATCGGATTTTCTTCTATTTTTTCACGAAAAGCCGATGTGATTTTTTCCCCGCCATAATCCAGGGTGCGAATACAGACACTCTTTTTTCCCATTACTTCAAGGACATTCCTGTATTCTATGAATTGCTCTTCTTCCGAAGGGAATATCAATGGCTTGATAAAAATGAATTCAGACCGGTAAAGACCGATCCCGTCGGCACCATGAGAAATGACAGATTCAAGCTCTTCCGGGAATTCAATATTCGCTTTCAGTTTTACGGTTTTCCCATCAAGTGTGATTGCCGGCAGTTCCTTCATATCGAGAAGTTTTATCTCCCGGGCTTTCCATTTTTCCTTGTTTCGAATATACAAATGTTTTAATTTTTTATCCGGTTGCACAATGACCTTTCCTTTATTCCCATCGACAATAATCTCATCCCCGGGAACAACCTGCCCGGAAAGGTCAGATAGTCCGACAACAGCCGGAATTCCGAGGGATTTTGCCAGAATGGAAATGTGGGATGTCCTTGAACCGGTATCGGTTACAAGTCCGATAACCATCTTTTTATTCATAACAAGAATATCAGAAGGGAGAAGACTGTTTGCAACAACTATCACCTCTTCTTTAATATCTGCCAGTGATTCCCGTTTTTTAAAAAGCAGATGCCTCAAAATACGCTGGGAAATATCCACAAGATCTGTTGCACGTTCTCTTAAATAGTCATCATCAAGGGCATTAAGTTTCTGGATATTCTCCTCGATAACCTGTATCAATATCCATTCAACATTCTTTTTCTTCTCCTGCAGGTTTTTCACAATCTTGCTTTTTATGTCAGGATCATTAAGCAACAGGATATGTGAATCCATAAGCCTGCTTTCTTCTTTGCTTAATGCCTTATTTTCCTGATTCTGAAGTTTTTTGATTTCTTCTGTCGCTTTATTCACTGCACCCTGGAACCGTTCATGCTCAGATTTTATTTCTGCTTCGGGAATATCATATATAGGTGTTGAATATTCTTTTTCTATATAAAGATAAGATTTCCCTATACTTATTCCGGGAGATGCAGCAATACCAGTATATTCGTTCATGTATATTCATGATACAATCTTTTTCTGAATATGTCAAATATTATAAGGCAGCAATTCTCACTGTGGAGTCTTTTAAGAAGGGGGAAGGATGAATTATGAAGGATGAATTATGAAGGATGAATTATGAAGGCAGCAAGCCGGCAATTTCTCCTTCGGGATTTATCATGGAGTAGTATGTAGACGGAAAGGATGGAATGGGGAGTTGTTTTCAACAGCAATTGCTTAACTCTTGTTTACAGGTTTTCTATATTATAGTATTATCTATAAGTGAAATAAAGCAGGATGATAGAAGAATAGAGTTGAATGATCTGTCTGTGTTGAACGATAATATAAAAAGGGATAAGGAGGTAAAAAATGAAAAAAGCCCGGATAATGGTTGTTGAAGATGAGGGGCTTGTTGCTCTTCAGATAAAGGAAGGACTCGTTTCAGCAGGTTATGAAGTTCCTGCAATCGCTGCCAGCGGGAAGCAGGCCCTGAAATTGGTTGCTGATACCGAACCGGATCTTGTTCTTATGGATATTCATCTTAAAGGCCAGATGGATGGTATCCAGGCGGCAACAAAAATTATTGAAATTTACGATATCCCTGTTATTTATCTTACTGCATATTCAGATGAAGCAACTGTCGAACGGGCAAAAGTGACAGAACCTTATGGATATATCCTTAAACCTGTATCAGAACGGTCCCTGCAACTGGCAATTGAGATGACACTCCAGAAAGCCAGAAGGGAAAAACAGTTAAAGAATGAAGCGTCCTGGTATTCTTCCATTGTAAAAGGGATTAACCTCGGCATTATTGTCATCAACCTTAAAGGACAGGTAAAATTTCTGAATCCATTCGCAGAAAAGATGACCGGCTGGATACATAAGGAAGTGTTGAATAAGAATTATAAAGAGGTGGTTTTTCTTCTCTACCCCGATTCAAAAGAATATGTGGAAATCCCTTTTGATGACATTATCCTGGGTGATAAAATAATTAAACAAAAAACATGCATCCTCCGTCCACGGGAAGATGCTGAATTTCCGGTAGAATATTCGATTTTCCCGCTCCGGAATCAGAATAATAATACAATCGGGATAATCCTTCTTTTTTCATATAAAGATGAAAGAAGAAAATCCGAAATGAAAGATGAATCCGGACACAAAAAGGGATCTCCTGGCCAGAATACCCTGTTTCCCCCGAAAGGAGAAGTAATAAGGGGAATCAAGGTCAACTGGTTTCATAAACAGGGAACAGGTTCGAATGGGGACAGTTTTAATGTTTTCCCCCTGGGAAATCATCATGTCGGTTTTTTTATTTTTGATGTGTCATGGTATGGTTTGACTTCTACCCTGTTTTCCCATAATCTTCATCAGTTTCTTATTCCTGATTCTGAAATGGGAGGCATCCTTACACGGATTGTTCCCGGAGGAAAAGAAGGTATTGTATCACCGCTTCAAGTGGTAAGGGATTTAAATACAAGATTCTTTTTCGAAGGAAAAGACAATCCCTTTTTTACAATGGTATATGGAATTATTCAAATCCCGGGCGGACAAACAAAGATAATACGTGCCGGGCATCCCTATCCGATATTTCAGCAAAAAAACGGCAAGATAAAACTCATCGAATCAGAAGGCGGTGCTGTGGGAATGTTTGCTGATATTGAAATTACGGAATTTGAGTTTGAATTCGAACCCGGCGGCAGGCTCTTTCTTTACTCTGATGGCCTTATTGACTCAACCTTTGCCGACATGAACCAGGATTCGTTTATGCGTCTCATCGCCTTTATTGAACAGAACGGAGAAATTTCCCTGGATCAGCTTATTCTTAATCTTGAAAATGCAGAAAAAGAGTGGCATAAAAACCTTGTTCATGCAGATGAGATTTCCTTTGTAGTACTGGAAAGGAGCGATTAAAAACCTTTCCCTCATCCCCTGCTTTGAATCCCGTCAATATACCCCTGCATACCGGTCTTGATATTTGCTGCATTCGCCTCGTCCGTATCAATATGCATGGCGAGTCTGTATTTCGGACTTACCCGTATAAGAACATCCCCAAAGATCAATTCCCTGTCCCCTCCTATACGTACCCTGACAACATCCTTATCCCTGAGCCCGTACCGGATCGCCTCTTCGGTGGACATATGAATATGCCGGAGGGCACAGATTACCCCTTTATCGACAGTAATAGTACCTGCAGGGCCCTCAATAGTAATACCAGGTGTTCCATCCAGATCCCCGGACT
Source organism: Spirochaetales bacterium (assembly GCA_016935735.1). Taxonomy (GTDB): domain Bacteria; phylum Spirochaetota; class Spirochaetia; order SZUA-6; family JAFGRV01; genus JAFGRV01. Next base: position 10,330 of record JAFGQK010000313.1, read on the forward strand.
CCCTTAAAGGGGGCTGGACACCGAGTTTGTACTGTTCTGTCATGGCAATTTCAATCTGTGTATTCTTTCTTTCCGGTCCAAGAACACGGACATGGTTCACCGTGCCCTTTGGCCCGATAAGATTGACAGTTTCATTACAGGCAAACTGCCCGGGTTGTGAAAGTTCACTCAGAACGGTTAATTGATACCCTTTCCCATATAAAGCATCTACATGATCCCTGGAAAGATGAATATGATGGGCAGATACTTCAACAGGGATCGGCTCATCTGCATGGGAAGAGATGATCTTTGATACATGCTCGGAAGAAAGGACTTTAAGCGTTTCCCTGGCGATCATCCGGGCTTCGTTTGTGCGGACTGCAAGGACTTTTACCTGGGAGTTTCCCGCGGATATTTCCAGTACCTCTTTATCACCCATCCCTGCACGGTTAATTTTCTCATCAATATAGATACCCATACAACCAAGCCCCTGGCAGGCAAGACTCCGGACACCGGCACTCCCCTCACCGATCCCGCCGGTAAACACAAGTACATCGAGCCCGCCCATGGCAGCCATATATGCACCAATGTATTTCCTTATCTGGTAGGAAAAGATTTTAATAGCCAGTATTGCCCTGTGATGGCCATTTTCCGCCTCTTTCTGGATTTCACGCAAATCATTTGAAATGCCGGATATCCCTTTTAAGCCGCTCTCCCTGTTAATAAGTCTGTCCAGATCTTCCCGGGACAACCCTTCGGTATGCATCAGGTGAATCAATATTGCCGGATCGATATTGCCGCATCGTGTTCCCATGACAAGTCCCTCGGCAGGGGTAAATCCCATGGATGTATCAACAGACCGGCCATGGTCCACTGCACAGACAGATGAACCGTTCCCCAGGTGACAGGTTACGATTTCAAGTCCGTTATATGGTTTTTTCAGGTATTCTGCTGCTTTCAGGGCTACATAAAAGTGTGACGTACCATGAAACCCGTACCTCCGTATTTTCTTTTCTTCATAGTATTTGTACGGTAACCCGTAAAGGTAGGCATACGGCGGCATGGTATGATGAAAGGATGTATCAAAAACCGCGATATGGGGAATATCAGGAAAAACCTTCTGTGCTTCCTTTATCCCGAGTATATTGATGGGATTATGCAGGGGTGCAAGATCAGACAGGGCTTCAAGGTCCTTTAAAATCGCATCATCTATTCTTACCGAATGAATGAACTTATCCCCCCCATGTACCATACGGTGCCCGACTGCGGAAATTTCGCTTAAAAGACGAATTACACCGGTATGTTCTGCGGTGAGTTCTGCAATCATTGCATCAAAAGCCTCTTTATGGCCTCCTGCCGGCAGCTGCTTTGTTATCTCATTCCCCCCGGATTCATAAGTATGCCGGGTTCCCTGTTCCCCGATCCGTTCGATCTTACCGGATGCATTCTTTGTATTATCAATAGTATCGAATAGATTATATTTAAGCGATGACGAGCCGCAATTTATCACCAATAGTTTCATGGGGATAGGGCTTTTTAAGGTAAATCCGTAAGGGTCATCGGTCCTCTTAATAAAGGCATTTACCATTTCCTGCCGCCTGTCATCAAATGCAAACTCTTTCAACCGTTCGGAAATGGTCCTGGATAAATAGGTAATTGCAGGGGGATGTGAAATAATGATTGATGAAAAGACCTGCTGGGGAATAATGAGTGCCTTGCAACGGGTGATCCCGATAATATCCGAAAAGGTCCTGTCCCCTGTCATTAGAGATGTTTCCCCGAATATATCCCCTTCTTTTAACACTGCAATACGATAACGCCGTCCCGTGTCATCGGTAAGCGATGATTCCGCCTCCCCTTCCAAAAGAATACCCAGGAAGCGTCCTGCTTCCCCGAATTCAATAATCGCCTCGTTCGGTTCAAAGGTGGTAAGATCGGATTCCTCCACCAATTCTTTCAATTTTTCTATCGGAAATCCATGAAAAAGCGGCACCTTTTGTGTCAGAAAATCCATTATATCCATGTTCTTTCCCCCATGGGTTTTATTGTGATGTTACAGAATTTTTCCTGCAAGGTTGTGTATTTCTTATATAGTATAGACTTTTTCCTCTATGCAAATCAAGGGGGTGCGATTTCCCAATCAGGTTTTTTTTAAAAAAACCGTAACTGCTCCCCCGATAGTAACCACTCATCTTCACTAATCGACACTAATAAATCTACCTATTATAATATAAATCGTTTCCATTCAAGTTCTGTAGGACAGCCATAATTTATCAAATAACCTACCCGATCCCATCTGGTTATAAACTTCCATTGCTGCGCTGGGGTTGTCCAAAAAGCCGGAGAGTATAACCAATCATCGTTGAGAATACACTTCATCTTCTTTCTACTGTAAAAAGAGAAGTTCA
>JAFGQK010000314.1 GCA_016935735.1 Spirochaetales bacterium
CTCACCATAAGTCATTTGACTTTTTCTGGAAAAAGCCGGATAAAACCAACGATAATAGTTGCGTAATTCTTCCGCAATATCACAGAATAATTTATCTGACCATAATGTATTATCAATAAGATCAGGATTAAAGTGTAAGTTTTGAAATGTCATTGTCTGTACCTCCTGTAATCGATCAAGCACAGACATGGATGAAGTTTTCCCCGGAGACTTATCGTTTTTCTTTTTTCCTGGTATCCATGTTTTTCAGGTAATTCGACTAACTCATCAAAACACCTGTGAACATCACCAATAATATCAAAAGGACCTCCCATATCAGGCACTCTTTCAATTTGGACAGAATTCACTTCTTCTTAATCCTGCAATTTAAAAATAAAATCCTGGTCTTCGAGCCAACTCCCGTCCGGTAACCGTATTGCTGCCGCTTCATATGTTGTTTGTCACATTGAATTCGGCAGGGATGTAAAAGGAAAAGGAGCTTTTAAGGGAAAAGGGCCGCTATTACGAATCCGGTGCCTTTACTTTTTCTTTTTCAATACAATAAGAGAGATATCGTCAGCAAGGCTCCCGTTATATCTTTTCATATCGCCTTCTTTTGCATGTTTTTTTACTTCAGTAACGATCTTATTTACAAGCCCTGAAGCACTTAACTGATTGTTGGTAAGCAGTATATGACTTAAATTGGTTATCCCGAATTGATTGGAAAAGTGATCCTTTGCTTCTATTATCCCGTCTGAGTACAGGATAAGAATATCATCCTCTTCCATCCGGAAGGTACCTTCTGATGTAATGGAATCAATAAGGGAAGAAAGACCCATAAATGCAGTTCTCTTGGCACAACCCTTTAATTGTATGACTTTCTCTTCCTTGTTGTCGTAAAGAAGTGCAATCTCATGGGCACCCGCAAACACAAAATCTCCTTCATTCTCATAAAAGTAATTCTGCGTCATAAACTTGTCGCTCCCGATCCTGTCGGAATTCAACCGGCATAATACCTTATTAACAATATTGTATATTTCATACGGTCTGACAAGCTTACCGGTGGAAAGTGAGGTATGAATGGATGATTGGAATGCAGCTTGTTGAATTAATGCAGTAATTCCTGCAGCAAGTCCATGGCCGCTCACATCTCCAATACCAAGATAATTACCCTTTTCTGTCGGGAATACATCATAAGCATCACCCCCGACTTCTGTTGCTGTTTCCATAAAACACGCGGCATCATATCCTTTTAATTCAATAACCCTGGGGATGATTGATGTCTGAATCCTGTGAGCAGTATCAATTTCACCCTGAAGTCTGTTCCGCTCGGATTGTATCCGTTTGCCCTCAGTAATCGCAAAAATTACTTTAAGATCATCAATCAGATCCTTCAGGGCATTCTGCTCTTCTGGAAAAAGAGATTCAAAGGAATCCTTAAATATAACAACAATTCCATCCAGTCTCATCATGTTGATAATAGGGAAAAGACCGATATAACGCTGCAACCCCAGGAATTCCTTTGGGATAGGATCGATAATGACTTCCTTTCCGGTTTCCATTACTTCTTTTATAAGCTGTTCACCCCAATCAGTTAATCTATCTTTCTGTGCCTTTTTTATTTTATCAATATCATATGCTTTTCGTAAAATAAGATCATTTAGTTGCTGTTTGGTCTGTTTTTTTAAATTTAACCCGGGGACCTGGACAAGCGGGGTACAGTATTCATAGATAAGTTCACCGGAATCTACTTTTAAGATATTCTCTGTTCTCCTGAGTACATACGTGCCGGTAATCCTGTACTCATTCACTATAAGGTTTCTCATTGACCGGTCGATTGAATCAGCAACAGCACTTTTAATGATATTGATATCATCTGAAACCGGGCTGCTTAATACAAGATTGATAAGCTCATTTTTTAATTCCATTGTTTCCTGTTGCTTATCTATTGTTTTTTCCTGGTTAAGGATTCTCTGGTAAAAATATTCAGAATAAAGCCTTATGGCATAAATAACATTAAGAATGGTAAATAACTCAAAGGGAAGGTATTTGATCTCAATAAAGAATATCCTTTTGGGTTCATTATAGCCAAATCCATTCAGGATAGGGAAAATAAATGTACATATGATATTAATAACAATAAGCGAATTAAAGAGTAATTCTTCTTTTCGGATAACTCCCCGTTGAAGATTAAATATATTCCGGTTTATGTTTACATTGAGAAGTATATAAAAGAAAGAAAAGAAACCGAGCATGACAAAACTTACTATTCCCAAAGGTTTCTGACCATAGAACAACCCTTTTTGTTCAATTTCATCCATCATATGTAATGTATCTTTAAGAAAAAAGAACACAACAGAAACAACAGCAATAATGAAGAGCGGGATTATAAGGGTGTAAAAGGATTTTAATTTCGCTTTAAAATTATTTATAAGAAAGCTTTTATGGATTCTCTGGCAGTGAATTGAATATTCCAGGAAGAAGAAACAGATAAGATAAAGGGTGCTTATGATGGCAAATGCAGCAAAAGAAAAAAAGCGGTTAAAACCTTCCTGAAGAACCCATAAGAAATTAAAAATTTCAGGCTGGCAGGGTTTGTATATATTCAATCCCATCTCTGTTTTTTTTACACGGTATTGAACATTATTCTTAATATCATTTATTAGCCATTCTTTCCCCGGCTTTTCTACCTGTACAGAGGTGTTTATGGATAAAAAAGCACAATTATCCGAAAACAAGCCTTTCAGTTCTTTCGGGATTTCCTGATTATCCAGATTGCTTTGATATTCTGTTTTTGTATTGAACAATAATTCCGGTTCTGTTGCCGCCAGTTTATTGTAAAATCCTATTACAGTGACAACGATAAGAAATACTCCTATCGTCCCCATTGTAATAATAGAAGAAAGAAGATAAAAAGGCCGTTTTCCGTATTTTGATTTTTCATTCACATCACTCCATAAAAATAAAGAGAAAAGGACTACTGCAAAAAAGCTAAATAAATAAGCTATATACATATCTTCACCTTTCTCTGCCGTACCAAAGGTAATAGCTAATATTTTTCAGAAAATCTATATTATTTATTTGTTTTATGGTAAGAGAATTGATTCTATAATACCGGTTCAGGATAAAAAAAAATACATATAATGCATAAAAATGATCTTCTTTATCATTATCCATATTTTCTCATAGTTTATTTATTCTACCTGTACGGCACCAGGTACTAAGAATGTAAGTGTTGGAAGACTTGTCACTTGCCAGGTTATGTCTTTATTATGCACGATTTTTATAATATATTTCTGGGTGTCATCAACCTCGGATAGTTTCATGATCCATTTTGCGACTGCTTTTATTCCACTTGAATTCAAAAAGTTCAACTCTCTGAAATCTGCTATTACTTCTTTATAATTATTCTCTAATACACCATCATGTACCTTTTCAAAAAGCGGGTCCAGGATAATACTGGGATCTTCCATATCAATATCACCAGTGAACTTTACTGTAATACCATTGGGATTGTCCAGAACATTTATTGTGATTCTTTCTTCACTTACTGGTTCTATACCTAATCTATTCATTATTCATCTCCTTGAAAATAATTAGTTATGTTATCCTATATCAATTGATACTTTTACAACGTTCTTTTCTATTTCCATTTTAAGGTCCCCGCCTGTTTCATATCGAATTCTTGCTAATCCCAGCTGACTTTTCCCATCACTCCTGAGTGCGGCTTCCTTCATTTGTGAGACATATGCATCCAGTGAATTTCCTCTTGATATTTTATCATATACTTTTTCAAGGTTTTTTATGGATTCAGGAGTAGCTATATTGGTAACCTGAACACTTATTTTTTCAGTTTTTGGTGAGACGTTTACGGAAATATGAGTATCTTCCCCGCTTGCATATTTTACTGCGTTTTCCAGTAACTCACTTGCAGCCATTGCGATCTTATCTGCTTTTGTCTGGTCAACAATACTTATAGCCAGAAAATTTTGAATAAAACTCCTGGCACATGCTATATATTTCCATCTCGGGCCGAATCTTAATTCAATATATCCTTTTCCAATATCCTTTTCAGACACCTTATATACCTCCTCGTTTAATAATAAGTATAGTTAAGTCTAAAATACAATGCAATAGAATTCTCCCTAAAATTATTTTTTTTAAAAATTCTACTTTTAGGCATTTGACATTATCCGGGGGTCTATGGTATTTTCCCATGTTAAAGGCCCTTGTTTATAGCAAGCATACTTTTTAACTGGAATGTAGCATAATTTTTTAATTAACTATATTAAGGAAAGGAATATCATGTTATTAAAGGGAAAAAAAGCGATTATTACCGGGGGTGCCCGTGGTATCGGGAAAGAAATTGTGCTTTGTTTTTTGAAAGAAGGAGCATCTGTTTATATTATCGATCTTCTGGAAAGCGAATTTATGCATGAATTCGAGGAAATGGCAAAATCTAATGGCGTCGAGGTTTTTTTCAAGCAGTCAGATGTTTCAAACGAAGAAATAATTTCAGCATGTATCAATGAGATTCTTACCGAATCTGCCGGAATCGATATTCTTGTTAATAATGCAGGAATAACACGGGATAACCTTCTTTTTAAGATGACTTCCGAAGATTGGGAAAAGGTGATGAGAATTAACCTTACTTCTGCATTTTATATTTCTAAAATTATTGCCCCTCACATGAGAAAGAGAAAAACAGGATCAATCATCAATATGGCATCGGTGGTGGGAATTACAGGGAATATAGGACAGGTAAATTATTCGGCTTCCAAAGCAGGACTTATTGGTTTGACCAAAAGTATCTCCAAGGAGGTTGCATCAAAAGGGGTGCGTGTGAATGCAATTGCCCCGGGTTTTATTCAAACCGGGATGACTGCAAAACTGGGTGAAAAAATAATTGAATCCTATATAAATCTCATTCCATTAAAGAGAATGGGCGATCCAAAGGAAATTGCTACAGTTGCATTATTTCTGGCATCAGATCTGGCATCATATGTGACAGGTCAGGTAATTCGTGTTGATGGCGGAATGGCTATTTAAGGAGTGTGTAAATGGAAAGAAGAGTTGTCATAACAGGATTAGGGACTGTTAACCCACTGGGAAATAGTGTAGAGGATTTTTGGAAGAACGTACGGAATGTTGAAAACGGAATCGAAAGGATTAAGAGAATCGATACGACGGAATATCCTGTAAAAATTGCAGCAACAGTAAAGGATTTTGACCCGGGAATAAGAATGGATAAAAAAGAAGCAAAACGTAATGACCTTTTTTCACAGTATGGTCTGTACGCGGGTATTGAAGCGATGGAAGATGCCGGTCTTAAAGAAGGAGATTATGATCCTACCCGTATAGGAGTTATCCTCGGGAACGGGATCGGTGGTATAGGAACACTGGAGGAAAATATTCATAAGACGATGGAAAGGGGAAGAATGGGTGTTCATCCGCTTCTGGTCCCAAAAATGATCAGCAATATAGGCCCGGCAGCACTCGCTATCAAGTATAATGCCCAGGGCCCCTGTTATTCTGTGGTAACAGCATGTTCTTCCGGGCCGGATGCAATAGGGTCTGCAATGAGGTGGATAAAACTCGGGGCTGTTGATATGATGATTACCGGGGGAACCGAGGCCCCGATTACCCATGTAGCACTGGCAGGATTCTGCGTTCTCCAGTCCTTAAGTAAAAGGAATGATGAACCGGACAAGGCGAGCAGGCCTTTTGACAGGGACAGGGACGGCTTTATTATAGGTGAAGGTGCCGGGATTATCATTCTTGAAGAACTCGAACATGCAAAAAAACGGGGTGCTAAAATCTATGCAGAATGCGCAGGATATGGGATTTCCTGTGATGCGTATCATTTTACTGCCCCGCATCCTGACGGCAGGGGCGGGATTGCTGCGATGAAAATGGCAGTTGAAACAGCCGGCTTGAAGCCGTGGGACATCGATTATATTAATGCCCATGGGACATCGACCACTTTAAATGATCCTATAGAAACAAAGGCCATAAAAGTAGTATTCGGCGAACACGCAAGAAAGCTTAAAGTTTCATCGACAAAATCAATGACAGGCCACCTTCTCGGGGGTGCCGGGGGTATCGAGGCAGTGGTTACTTCCCTGGCTCTTTATCATCAATATTTTCCTGCAACAAGGAACTATACAACACCAGACCCGGAATGTGACCTGGATTATGTCCCGAATAAAGGCTATAATGGTGAAATCCGGGCTGCACTTTCCAATTCTCTTGGATTTGGCGGGCATAACGGTATTCTCTGTTTAAAGAGATATGTTCCCTGAACAGCGTAATTCATGGTGGGATAAAAATCAATAAACCTCAGAATGAAATAAAGTTGAATATCCAGCATACGTTGAATCCGTTTTGTTGTATGGTCAGTGGAATATCTGATCAATATGCATGGAAGAGCGGGAATCAATTACCACAATATTATTTATTCTGGGCTTCAGGTATGTGCGGGTTTACTTATGTAAAATATAAAAAAGCAAATCCGCCAGGAATGATATTTTTCGGAATTAATACCAAAAATCAGTATGATAATATATGCAGGATAATGAATTGCTCTTTTGAAAAATATGAAAATCTTATTTTCAAATCAACACTGGCCAGAATAAAATATTTTATCACCAAAGGATTGCCGGTAATCATCGGACCGCTGGATATGTATTATTTGCCTTATTTAAAATTCTTTCAAAATACACATATCCCTATCCACTACTTGATGGTGATTGGTTTCAATGAAACCAGTCAAAGTATTATTGTATATGATTGTGATAAAAAAAGTGAGCAGAATATTAATTATGATTTAATAAAAGACGCGCTCGATGTAAATGTACCGGGAATCGGCAAGAAAAATACCATTCATATTTTCCATTGGCCCGAAGAAATGCCGTCAATAAAAGAAGTAGCTTATAAAAGTCTTTTATTAAAAGTCGATTTTATGCTTAATCCGCATATTAACAATCTCGGTATTAATGGAATGAGAAAATTAGCTGGCGAAATTATAAATTGGCCTGGAGAATTATCTGAAAGTGAAATAAATAAGAGTCTTCACAATATGGTGGAATATATGAATGACCGGTTCAGGGGCAGGATTTATGATGGGGGAAGGATAAGATTTGCCGATGAGTATTTAAATACAACGGCAAAAATATTAGAAAAAAAAGAACTACATACTTTCATTGGTCAATATCATGAATCTGGAAATTTATTGGACAGGATGGCAAAAAGTATTCTGGCAAATAATTATAATATGCAAATGATTTCATCCGTTTTTAAAAAAGTGGCAGATATTGAAGAAAATATTTATAGAAAAATAAAGAATATAATAGCTTATGCTATTAACTCCCCCTGGACGTATTAAGAAGGGGCTTTTGTATATGATGCTTTTTCTGGTTTAAAATCTTTGTTAAAAAACA
>JAFGQK010000315.1 GCA_016935735.1 Spirochaetales bacterium
AAAAGAAAAAAACGATAGATTTTCTTTGCATTAATGCAACAATCATTGCAAAAATGCAAACAGCTTTGCATGTAATGCTGCTTGTAACTTTACAAAAGGATGTTCATGTAGTAATCACAATCACTTTACCGGTTTTCTTAATTTTATTATATTTATATGTTGAAAACGATAGTTGGAGGTTTTCATGCCAATTTGTGAGTACTATAAAACATGTCCTATATTTAATAAATCCATGGCAGGGACAATAAGGTGTATATATTCAGTCTTGTTCTGCAAAGGCTCACGGATGAATGAATGTGAACGGAGAAAACTCACAAAGTTAGGTCTGGAAGTCCCGGCCACACTCCTTCCAACAGGCAACCACATGATGTCATTGGCAGAGGAATAAAAGTGGTTGTTGTCTTTTATCTATAAATTGAACAGATTTTACAATCTGTTCAATCCAGGTAACCTTTAGTTTTCATTAGAAAATGAATATTTTTAGGAGATAATAATAAGGAAATAATTATGGAATTTAATGAATTGGGATTGAATGAAAAAATCATAAAGGCAATATCGGAATTAGGATATAATCCCCCAACGTCTGTACAGGAAAAGGTTATACCCCATATTATGTCCGGTGCGGGAGATCTGATTGGGCTGGCTCAAACAGGAACAGGAAAGACAGCAGCATTCGGTTTACCTTTACTGGAAAAGATAATACTTGAAAGAAATTATACACAGGTATTGATTCTCTGCCCTACCAGGGAACTCTGCCTGCAGAGCTATCATTTTATGAAAAGTTACTCGAAGTATCTTAAGCAAATAAAAATAATAGCAGTGTACGGAGGTATCGACATAAAACAGCAGATTAATGAACTAAAAACAGGTGTACATGTGATTGTTGCCACACCGGGAAGACTCCTCGACTTAATAAAAAGAAAAAAGGCGGATATAAGCAGACTTGATTATTTTGTTCTTGATGAAGCAGATATTATGCTTGATATGGGTTTTAAAGAAGAATTGGATGCTATCTTTCGTATATCCGGGGAAAAGAAGCAGGTATTTCTATTTTCTGCAACCATGCCATCGGAAGTCGCAGAGATAGCTTCCGGTTATATGAAGAATCCTGTTGAAATAGTGATCGGGAGGAAAAATGAAGGAATAAACACTATTGAACATAAATATTTCATGGTTCATGCAAAAGATAAATATCTTGCCCTGAAACGGATCGTCGATTTTCACCCGGGAATTTATGGCATTGTATTCTGTAAAACAAGGATAAGCACCAAAGAAATAGCAGAAAAAATGATTAAGGACGGTTATTCTGCCGAAGCCCTGCATGGCGACCTTTCGCAGGTACAGCGGGAATATGTAATGCAGAAATTCCGTAAAAAAGCCATACAGCTTCTTGTTGCAACGGATGTTGCAGCACGGGGACTGGATGTGGATGACCTGACTCATATTATACACTATGATTTACCGGATAAAAACGAAATCTACAGCCACAGGAGCGGCCGGACCGGCAGGATAGGCAGAAGAGGGATGTCCTGTGCAATCATTAACCTGAAAGAAAAAAATAAGTTAAAGAATATCGAGAGGTTCATTAAAAGGACCATTACAGAAGCCAGTGTACCGGCAGGGAGGGATATTTGCGAGCAACAGCTTATGCATCTGATTGACCGTGTTAAATCGGTAAAAGTGGAATCAGAACAAATCTCGTCTTATATGCCGGTTATAGAAGAAAAACTCGCCAGCCTGGACAGGGAAGAATTACTACAGCACTTTGTATCCCTGGAATTTAACCGTTTCCTTACTTATTATAAAAAAACACCGGATTTAATCCCGGTACAAACAGGAGAAAAAAGACAAAAAAAGACCAGATCACGCGATGCATCACGGTTTCTCCCTATTTCAATAAACCTTGGAAAACAGGATCGTATTATGCCGCAGGATATTATAGGAATCATCAACATGAGTACCCGCAACAGGAATATTAAAATTGGTAAAATCGATATCTTTATGAATACATCACGAATTCAAATCGAGGAACGATATGTTGATACAGTAATCCGGGCACTTGAGGATTTTCATTTTAAGAACAGGAGCCTTACTATAAAACTCGAACAGGAAAATTTTAAAAAGCGAAAAAAGAAAAGTGAAAAGAAAAGAAAATCACTCCAGAAATACGATTTCTCCTGACATATTGATATAGCCCTTTTTCCCATCAGGAAAATCGCCGGTAACCAGAAATGCCAGCCCATGGATAAATCCCCCGACATTATGGAATTTCGGTTCTATGACCATATTTCCTGTTTTATCAATATATCCCCATTCACCATTGAGTTTTACCGGGCCAAGACCCTCGGAAAAACTCCCGGTTTCCTCATAGTGGGGTTCAATTGCGAATTTACCTGTTTTATCGATGTATCCCCATCTGGATTTTCCATTTTCACTGATTTTTGCAACTGCAAAACCTTCTGAAAAAGGACCGGCAAAAATAAACCGGGGTTCAATAACGATTTTTCCTGTCCTGTCAATATAACCATGAAGATTATCAATAATGATCCTGGCCAGCCCTTCTGAGAAATCATCCACCACTGCAAGCTGGGGTTCAATAACGATCTTCCCTGTTTTATCGATAAAACCATATTTCTGGTCTATCCATACACGGGCAAGACCATCTGCAAAATTCCATGCTGCATCGAAATTGGGTTCAATGACAAAATTACCTGTTTTATCAATAAAGCCTTCCCTTTTGTTATTACTTATCCCTGTCCGTACACGGGCCAGTCCGTCAGAAAACGCCTGGGCCATGGAAAACTGGGGTTGTATGACTATTTCACCGGCTGTATCAACATATCCATAGAGATTATTCTGTTTAATTGAAGCTAATCCATCGGAAAATACATCAATATATTCAAATTGACAATCAATTATAGTTTTCCCTTTTTTATCGATGAATACCCATTTATCATCTTTCTTTACCGGTGCAAGCCCATCCGAGAAATCGCCTGCAAGCTCAAACTGTGGCTTAATTATTATTCTCCCTTTTATGTCGATATAACCCCATTTATTACGGCCCATCTCGGCTTTAAAAAGCTTGATATCACCAGATGGCTGGGAACAGGACATAAAAAACCCTGAAATGGCAAACAATAATAGTAATATAGTACTCTTTAATAATAGCCTTGTTTTCATTTCCGACTCCTGTAAAGTTAGGTCTTATTCGTATATATTACGTATAGATATTAACATATTTGTCTGTTTCTTATCCAGTCCTGTCCTGGTTTTTTTCATTTCAAGTATAGAATACTCACATGGCTGGATTGGTAAAACAAATAAAAGAAGAAAAGGTTTTATTGTCTGTGAGTGCAGGATTCAGGAAAGTTACATGAAGAAAAAAAAGTTCTTGACAATAGTCTGGTCTTCGTATACATTGTTGATAAATCGAGAATCCGTATATCAATCATCAGGAATTTACCGCACATTGGGGTGATGCACCATTCAGACAGAAACTCACCACAGATTTTCAATTGCTTTCACAACACCATTATTCCATGTCAAATTCGCTGGCAGAATTGATACCGGCTTTATCATCTGTATTGTAGTATCCAATAAGAAAAAATCCCGCAGCTTCATTTGCTGCGGGATTTTTATATTACGAAAACCGGTAATGTAACCTCCCGTTGGTGCGTAATTTCCTGTCCCTGCAAAGCATTCGTCCCGGAACCCCTGGGTTCATCTGTGGTTGAAACTCTTTTCTTCATCTATGAGTATTAATTTATTGTCCAGGAATTTCGATTTTCCACAATAAAGAGATGAAACCACAGATTACACCAATTTCGCAGATTGGACTATGAACTTCTATAGCTGCCCCAATAATAGCATGAGTTAGTGGGTCTTTTTCTTTGTTATCCTTACTATTCATGGGCAAGATAATATCACGATTACAC
>JAFGQK010000041.1 GCA_016935735.1 Spirochaetales bacterium
AAGTGGAAAATAGTCATCTTCACTTCATCTTCATTCATATAATACTCCTTTCATGCCAACACTGTATTGTCATATTTATTAAAGGGGCAAAGTTCCTTCCCGCATTGCTTTTTTAAGAAAAAAAAAATTTTTTACTGTTTCAGACAGGTGTGAAACGCAGGCTTTTTAGACAGCCCCAGTACCTTTTAAGATTTATTATCGTGGTTAACCCTCCTTTTTGGAGGTGCTCAATTACCTCCTTGCTATTATTGAATATAAAGGCGATGCCTTTCAGATTCTTTTGATTTAGTAAAATATTTATCGTTCACGGCAGATCCGGGAGTGTGTTTTTAAAGAGAGTTACGAGTTCCTGGTTGCACTGCCGTGGGTCCGGTAAACTGCCGTCATTATAATAAATCCCCATGGGATATTGATGATAACAATGGTAGGTAAAATTTAGCTGATAATGACCGATGATGTCGAGTACATCATTTACCCATTGAATGCCGTTACGGCCGTCTGTAAAGCAGTCCCGGTACAGGCCGAACTCCCCCAGATTCACAGGAACCTTATTTTCAAGACCGAATTGCATACGGCTTTTGAATATGGATTCCAGGTAGGCTTTGTTTCTATGGTAAACCGGCTGGCCGGATGGGCTTGTATCGAATTCGATAGAAAAGCTGCACGATGCACCGGAGGGGAGGTCCACACCCCTGGCCCAGCCGCTTATGGAATAAGAGTAATCCTGTTCCGGTTCAAAATAGAGTGAATTGAAATAGCAGACAGCATTTGCGGTTGTCCCCGTGACATACAATGCACTCGTCCCTGTATGATAAACCGAACTCCCAATACCGCTCCTGCCGCTTTCATTCTCACTCCATAACCCAACTCCGCTTGAGGGTTCAATATCGTGGGACCAGATTGTATCCACAAGCTGCCCTGATTCATCATATTCCTTGATGGTAAAGTTGTCGAAATAGACCGTACCGCTGTCAACTCTTTGTGCAATGGTGACAGGTTTGGCAAGGATAAAACTGGTATCCATTACTTTGAATTTTACTCCCTCATAATATGCCCAGTCACTGGTACCGGCAGGAACTGCCGGGTTATTGTATATGCCCTCCGCATAGGTGATATCCCCGGGGGGTACCACGCGGGTTTCATCGGGATAGGTCCCGGCTTCACCAAAGGGTGTCCAGGGTGCATTCTGGTAGGTATATTCCATCGGTTCATAAAAGTGGAAATCATACATGACGTTTTGATCCGGGTCATTTACTAAAAACCACGAATACTCCGGGTCGGCAGTGAGTGACGGGTTGTTTTTTACACCGCATAATTGTTCGACGATAATGAGGTGGTTTCGATCGACGGTGCGAATTTCATCCACCAGCCGTTGTGCCAGGGATTTCCATTGCTCCACCCCGGTAGAAACAACCGGTTCATTCACCAGATCATATCCCCCGACCGCCGGCTCCTGTGCATAGCGCTCCGCGATAGCCTTCCACAGGGCTGTGAGTCTGTCCCGATTTTCGGGAATATCCCAGAGGTCTGTTCCCCCGCCTTCGGATTGAAAGCCGCCCTGGGGAATATGGATGTTCAGGATAAGATAAAGGCCGTAGTTTTTTGCCCAGTTCACATTCTGATCAAGCCAGTCCCATCCGGACTGCTTGTAAACATATGGATTGTCATCATCTTCAAAATAGCGGTAATGCAGGTAAAATCTTATCGTGTTCATCCCCATATCTTTTACCCGCTGGAAATCGAGTTCGCTGTGGTCCAGTGTATAGATCGTGTCATGAGTCCAGACCTCATTCCCAAAGCACACCCCCCTTAAATACAGTGGCGTCTCACTCTCCCCGGCGACAAGTCCTTCGCCCCTGGCATGGACAAACCCCCCGGTACCACTGCATAAACTGTCGAGAAGACCGACAAAATATTTTGCGATATTCAGTGCATCGATAATATCAATTGTCCCGTCACAATTTGCATCTGCTGCATTTGTATTGATCTCTGCCGGAAGGCCGACACAATACTGTGCCACCAGCAGCGCATCAATGATATCGATATCTCCGCTGTTGTTCACATCACCTGTCAGCGATAAACCTGAATATGCTGAGAATATAAAGCAGACTGCAAAAAAGAAAAAAGAAAGACGTGTTCTTAATTTCATACTGTTTCTCCCGTTTTAAAAATTGATTTCATTTTCTATGCTCTTTTTTTATCTTCACCATAAGAATAATATACTCTATGAAAAGGTTTTTACTTGCAATGTTTTTAAAAAAAGATTGATATTTTTTTAAACTGATTCATTTATAATGCAATGGAGAAGATGAGGACTGTTTAAGGTAACCCTGATGTTGCCAGGAGATTGCCCTCATTCTTCATCCCGGATACAATTAAAAATGAAGGGGAGGAAACTCGCCAACGAGGAGAGCTTTTTAATGATCGCTGCAATTCAGGCGCAAGAATCTTCTGCCCCGGACCTTAAAATTCAACCTGAATTTTTCTATAATCCCTTCTGTTTTAATTTTCCTCCTGGTAATGCATAGTGTAAAGAATGTGATAACATAAAGATAATGGATATGATAGAAAAATGAAAAATATAATTGCATAAATAAAGCAAACTAAAAAAGAAAGGAGTAAGAAAAATGATTTCAAGTAAAAGATGTAAGGTTAAAGGAGTATGTAAATGAATAACATCACTATGAAACAAAAAAGAAAACCAATTTTTATCATGATATTAATCGCTTTTCTGCTGGCAAGCAGTACTGTGCTATTTGCCCAGATGCGTAATATCACAGGGTATGAGCTTGTTGATGATATGAAACTCGGCTGGAACCTTGGGAATTCCTTTGATTCCCTTGGAGGTGATGAGACGGCCTGGGGAAATCCCGTGACTACCAGGGAGTTGATCGACATGATTGCGGCCAGGGGATTTAAAACCGTCCGAATTCCGGTTTCCTGGGGGGAGCATGTAGGCCCGGGTCCCTCCTACACCATAGACACGGCCCGGCTGGATAGGGTACAGGCAGTGGTCGATTACTGTCTTGCAGACGGGATGTATGCGATTGTTAACATGCACCATGAAAACGAATGGCTTATTCCGACATATGCCGCAGAAACCGCATCGACTGCAGAGATGAAAAAGATCTGGACCCAGATCGCAAACCGGTTCAAAAGCTACAATGACTATCTTATTTTCGAGACCATGAATGAGCCCCGGGTCGAGGGTTCAGCTGCAGAGTGGAGCGGCGGCACCGAGGAAAACAGGGACGTGATCAACCACTTTAACCAGGCGGCCCTGGACGCAATAAGGGCAACCGGCGGAAACAACTCATCGAGATGGGTCATGATCACCACACATGCGGCCACATCCATGGATGTCGCGATAGAGGCGCTTGTGATTCCCAATGATTCGCATATCCTCGTTTCCCAGCATACATACTATCCGTATTCCTTCTGCCTGGATTCAGGAGGAACCTCGGCATGGGGAAGCGAAAAGGAAAAAACCGATATGGATATTGAACTGGACAGAATAAATAATTTCTGGAGAGCAAAAGGCATTGCCGTTGTTATCGGGGAATGGGGTTCCATCGACAAGAATAATACTGCCGCCCGCGCTGCACATGCAGAATACTATGCCGGGGGAGTAAGGAACAGGGGAATGCTCGGCATCTGGTGGGATAATGGCTGGACCGGTTCCGAAGGCCTGGCCATTCTCGACAGGGACACCCTCACATGGCACCGCCCGCAGATCGCAGAGGCACTTATCATTGGTGTGACCCTGCCCGTTTCATCCCCCTTCCCGGGATATGATTGCTCCCCATTTCCCGAATGGGACCCTGCCACAGTCTATGCAGATGCAGGCACGAAGGTAAAATACAATTGCAGATTGTACGAGAACAAGTGGTATACAGAGAACCAGAATCCGGAAGAATACTCAGACTCCAACGAGGTATGGACCAACATCGGACCGTGTGAATGCGCGATTTCACCGACTCAGGTGCCGGCAGATACCCCGTCACCGACGCCCAATCCGACTTCGGATCCGACCCCAACGCCGGCCACCACTCAAGCCGGGGTAATGGGAGACGTTAATAACTCGGGGGAGATCGATATTGTGGACGCACTCCTTACAGCACAATACTACGTAGGCCTGGACCCGCAGAATTTCGATATGTCCCGGGCAGATGTCAATTGTGACGGGAGTATAGATATCGTGGATGCACTCTTAATTGCACAGTATTATGTCGGGCTGATTACACAATTCTGTTGAGTGTAAGTGTAAGCTATTCAACATAAAAGTCTTGCTTTTTCAGCAAGACTTTTATGTTCTCTGTAGTACAGGGGAGATGCCTGTTTACCCCATACTCCAGGTCCTTGACGGATGCATCATAGATTGCAGGAGGAAGATGTGAATCCTTTATCAACCTTGCCCGGGCTGATTTTTGTTCTTTTGTTGCTAATAGAATTAACAGTAATATTTTTCTATTTTTCCCCCCTTTTGATTTATCTAAAAACGCTTGTAAAAATAAGACAAATTCTTTATTATTGATTTTTAAATTTAACTGAACTTAGCTGTTGCTTTTAATGCACCAGGGATTGGAGCCGGGGGGATTGTTTTTAAAAATGATCGAAGCCGGACTTTTTCGCCATGATAAATCCAGGGGACGGTTGCAGAGGATGTTGCCCAACCTTGATATACCGGCATGTGACGTTGTATATGGGTAGTTTGATTTTGGACCACATTAATTTCCAGGCACCATTATCGTGTTTGGAAATTGCGTAACAATCTTTATATGAATGAGGAGGGATGAAATGTTTTATGGTTCTTTAAAAAATTCTTTGATCGTACGAATTGTGGGTCTCGGTTTTATAGTGATGATAAGCTTTGCCGGATGCACGGGAATGGGATCCCCATCGCCCGGTGGTACTATTGATGGTGTTTTGTTGGGTGTTTTCCATGAAGGCTCGCAATTGGATCTGGCTCCTGTAAAATTGATGGAAAAGCAACTTGAAAAAAAAATAGCGTCGGTCATGTGGTATCTTGACTGGAGTACTCCCTTTCCGGTCGAAGATGTCAAGCGTGTTTATAAAGCCGGCTATATGCCAAATATCACCTGGGAACCATGGTTTTTTGAAAATCGCGATAAGATTACCCTGGATGATATTCTTCAGGGTAAATGGAATGAATATATCCGCGAATGGGCTTCCGGGGCTAGAGACTTTGGAAAACCCATGTTCCTAAGATGGGGGCACGAATTTAACGGGAACTGGTACCCGTGGAGTCTTGCCCGAAATGGTAAAGATGCCGCCAAATACGCGGAGGCTTATAAAAAGATTCACAGGATTTTTAAATCGGCAGGCGCGGAAAATGTTATATGGATATGGTGTGTGAATGCCAACAGTGTCCCTAATGAGCCATGGAATGATCCCCTGAAAGCCTTTCCCGGATTTTCTTATGTTGATTGGATAGGTATCGATGGATACAACTTTTCCGGTTCCGATTCCTTTAAAGAC
>JAFGQK010000316.1 GCA_016935735.1 Spirochaetales bacterium
AGATCCAGGAAGGATCCGGCCAACGCAAGTGTTACGGGTTGAAAATCTTGGAATAATACCAAGATTTTCACCCATAGTAACACAGCGGAATACCGTTGTACTGACCAGGGGCTGTTTCCTTCATTTCCATATTCGGTGATTTTTATAATCCTGCTCCTTCCTGTTGCTGTCCCTTCCTCATAATCTATCCGGTTCCGGCTACATTCCGCCAGCACCCGGTGGAATCGTAATAGGGTAAGTATACACCGGGTTCCCGTCGGGATCGATCTGCCGGACATGTCATACAAAAAGTAATATTTTACCGCTGGCAAAATGCTATTTTAGTATTATATATATTATATATTTTATCCTTGAAATAGAAATGGATCTGTGGTATTAATTGAATATAGATACTAAAAGGAGTTCCCAATGAAACAAATAACTATATCAATAATTATATTTATTATAATCGCAATAACGGCATTTCTTTTTCATTCAGGATGCGGGATAGACCAGAATACCGATCAAACAACGCCAAGCCCGACACCAGGAAATACCCCGGAATCAACACAGGGTAAAGCTATAGGTACTGTATGGATTGACCCAGCTACAAAAACAGTGGATATGAATGAAGATGTAAATTTCTCGCTGGATGTCTATGTAAACAGCGGTAGCCAAAAAGTTGCAGCATATGGGATAGATATTACGTATGAAGATGAAATAATTTTAGCAAAAAGCGTTAGCGCTGGTGTTGATGGATTTATTGCAGCAGCAAACATAGATGAACCCGGATTTATCTCCACTTCTGGTTTTGATATTAATGGAAAAGGTCCAGGAACTGCACTGCATTTATTAATTATTAATTTTGAAGCTCTTGCTACAGGTAATTCACCAATAGGAGTGACAGTAAACAGTCTAACAGATCCTGAAACACAAGTAATTGGAACTCCAACAGGTGAAGATGGGAATGTCGAAATTATATCAGGAAAATGATAATATATTATTTCTCTATAAATTGAAACAAACGTATTGCAGTAAATAATATTTAACTACATTTTTTATAATTAGTGTTCATATTCTTTCCCCCATGAAACATTATGCTGATAATGTTGTGCAAATATAGAAGGATCAAGAAATTGATCGTGTATAACTATAACCTCATCAATATAATATTGAGCTTCTTTTGTATTTTCTGAATGAATTTGTATTGCCATACTCCCTGTACCCCATATTCCAAATGGATTAACAGAGAGTATATCTTTGTTACAAATTAAATAGAGAGTATTACTTTTTTCTTCATAAGAAAATGCAACATAATGCCATTTATTTACTTCAATATAATTACTATAAATAATTGTATCTGTAACTTCTTTTCTAATCATAACAAAAAATCTTGTTCCAGTGGAATTTTTATCAATGCCAAGAACTATAAAATTACGTAAAACTACTTCTGATAAATAAAAAAAGTAAGTTGAAAAAGATTCAGTAATATAAGAAGGGAAAATCCATAAACCAACTCCCTGAGATTTACCAGTTGTTCCTGAAATAGAAACAGAAATTAACGTCGCTTTTTGCTCATTATTCGCATAAAGACTATATTTCCCAAATTTTTCATGTTGTGAATACAAAATATCATCTTTAGTATCCCAATCATCAATACCATGCTGATCTTCTGCGTTATTTTCAAAATTCCATACACGGCAGTTTTCAGATGGATAACCTTCCACATAATCTTCCAGATCCCAGATAAAACCTTCTTCTGTCAGGTCAATAACCTTTTCCCAGTCTTTTACCGGAGATAGTAAATGATATTTTGTATAAAGTATATAACTGCCGGCTTTTTCTGTATATGTTACCTTATGTCCTGAAGGAATAATCCCTTTTAAGATACCTGCTAAGAAAAACTCAATATCATCAGCAGTATTATTAATGACCTGAATATCCCCGGTGGGTATGGATTCCGGTTCCGGGGGATTTTTAATACTCCATGTATAAGGCGCCCCTTTTTTCACTTTTATTTTTAACGGACCCCACCGGTGCGGATCTGCCATGCACAATAGTGAATATGTTCTGTTTGTATAAAGACCTAATTCACAGGATGCACCCGGTGCAACGGTGCTTTTATATTCCTTATCCACAAAAACATCTATTGTATAATCGGATTTATTTTTTATTCTGACAGCTTCCATCTCTAAAAATAATTCCGGACAGCTGATAAATAAAAATGGTGTTACTAAACAAAAAAGAAAAACAGCAACTGATCTTTTCATTTCTTTTCCGATGTTATACTATCATACCGGCAGTATTCTGTCAAATTTATTTTTTTATGATTCTTATGATTTTTATGAAGGTGTTCCACAATCATTCATAACGAAGGCTTAAGCCCACAACCCAATCAACAAGCTATCCAGGTTCCTTTTATTATACTGGTCTCATTAACCTGGCGCCCAACGTTTATCTATTTTATTCTATATTCCCCTTATTTCTTTCTCAAAATTAATCGTAAAACATTTTCCAGGTTCGATAATGACAGTCTTTGAAAGCTTAAATCCCCGAACATTTATTTCCACCTCGTATTTTCCCACAGGCAGGTTAATGAAATCGACTGAATATAATGTTTTTATCATTCCATTACCTTTTACGATAACCCACCATGAGCCGGAGAAAATATTCTTGATTTCAATTGAACCCCCAATCTCTGTCAATACATAATCGATTATCTTTTCAGGATTTGCTTCATCGATTATGAAAACTTCTTCATAATCAAGGTGGCCGGGGACAGAGAGGACAATCCTGTATTTCCCGTATTCACATTTATAATTTGTACCCATAAAAGTGGAATATTTTTTTCCATTGACAAATATACGATTCTGTGGGAAATCAAAATTTCGGATAATAATCCTGCCCTTTTCCTTTGTATTCAGGTATTTCCCATTTTCATTGTAAATAAAAAGCTGGTTGTCGCTTCCTTCGAAATTAATAAAAAGATAGTCCTTAAGATATTCTATCGTGTACCAGTTATTATCCATAAGTATGGGTAACTCTTTATAGGATGATTTTTTATCAAAAGGATTCCAGACATTAAAAAGCACTTTATCACTGTTTTCAAAGAATATTCCATCTGAATCAGCATCGATGAATATAATATTTACATCCTTTTTACCCCAGAAATTTTCTTCCTTTTCCGTTACCATTACATATGAAAGATTTTGAATACAATATTTTTTATTCCCATCATCTTCCATTTCATAAATCAGAAAATGATCTTCATCGGAAAGCCATACATCAAAATAATTATATTCAGGAATATCATAGACGGTAACAGGATAACGCTGCCATTCCCATTCCGTTTTTGTAACATAATGAGTTTCATGTTCCGTGTATGATTCTGTAACCCATGTTGTCGTTGTTGTTCCATCTGGATTAAAATGTGTCTGGGGAACCTGTCTGGTTTTCCAGACCATTACCGTTTCCGGCACAGTTTTCGTGACCGGTACCCATTTATGCTTGAAAACTGTCTTTGTTTTCAGTTGAGAGAGGTCCGGATAATAGTTGTTTTCAGAAACCCGACGGTTAAAGGTAATCTGTTTACCGGCATGGTACAATGTCAGAACATCATCTGTCACGTTGAAATTAATGGCTTGACCCTTCCATTTAAAATAACTGTCGATTATATGTGAGGTAATATCCGGTGTTGTCCATAAAAAATCACGAAATATATCGGCCTCATAATGAAGCGGAAGGGTGCGGTTGCCCTGTTCCATGGATTTATCCGGCCACCGGACAATAGTAGGAACGATAAACATGCATGAAGAAAATAAAACAGGTAAGAAAAAGAGAACCATTTTTTTCATATTATTACCTCATTACAATATAATCTACTCCCCTTCCTTATCCTTTACCTGAAAGATCACCTCGTCTTCGGGATTGATAAAATCAAAAAAGCTTTTCTTCTTAATGATTCCTTCGGATACATTCTCGTCCGCTTCGGTAACAGTAAAGGTACCAAGGACATCGGAATCCTCATATACAAAAGATATTTTCCTGTGATCCAGCTTTATCTTTTGCTTTTTAATGACCAGGAGTTCATCTCCTTTTTTAACTCCCTGGAACCTGCCCAGGTCGATGATTCCTTTATTAAACCGGCGGGTTAACAGCGTACCTCGCAGTGGGAGTAATCCGTGAATATTCTCTGCACATTTTTCAAACGCATCCTGCACACGCCTGTTTCCTGTTTTAAAAACCCGTATCGTCTTGAGTTCCGAACCGGTGCGGGTAAGATAAATAGTCAGAACAATTTCAAAACTTCTTTCTTTTTCATCCATCCGGATGATGAGAAAATAGTCGGATTTGTTTTCATTCGCTTTCCTGAATGCCCTGTCAAATGAATGCACAACATATTCTTTTCCGACCAGGGACTCATCCTCTTCCCCTTTATTTCCGCCCGTGAAATCATCTGTATCTCCGGCAGGAGAACCCCCATCCGGAGATTTTCCGGAGGGGTCAATAGTCCGGTAACCGAAGAGAAGATCCTTGAAATAATCCAGGAGAATACGATCGGCAAAGGGATGAAGGACAGTATTCTTATCCGGTTCTATAAAAAGCATGATTCGGTATTTTTTCTGCTGTATGGTATACTGGTCAAAGAGTTTTTCCTCTTTTGACTGTTCTTTAGCCTGTTCGTCACCCGGTTGAAGATCCGAAATACTCTGCTCTCCTGTCACCGCTTTGAGTTCTTTCATCCATTTGTATGAAACACTGTCATAAAGGTGCATCAGATTAAGTTCCAGTTCATCCAGCACATCCGGGTCTTTGCTTTTATAGTCATCCCGCAGTACTTTCAGTTCCATGAGGTACCGCACAGGAAAACCGAGTTTCTTAAATATCCTGGCATAGGCAACCCTTGTTTCTTCAGAATCATAATCAAGCATCAATGATCTCCGGTATTCCATTAATGTCTGGCTTAAGTAATTCTGTTCTTCCAGCAGAAGACCTTCATTATAATGATAACGTGCAAGATTTTTCCGGATATGATTCTTGATATCTATCTCTTTTAATGCAATAATTTCAGAAGCGATCCTGGCGACCTCATCATCATACCGGAGGTCCAGGGCCATAATATACTGCTGTGCAGCAAGTATGGGGTTCCCCTGTTCCTGGTTAAAAAGTCCAAGACAGTACCGTGCAAAATGCAGATGATTTGGATTGGATGAAGAGAGTGTCTCCTCGATAATTGTCTTTGCATCATCATATTTTTTATTAAGAAAATAAATAATCCCGAGAAGCTGTTTTGCACTGTAGTAATTCTTCTTTAAAGCAATTGCAGTCTTCAGGTAGTAATCTGCAAGTCGCAACGACTTGATTTCATAAAAATATTTACCTGCTGCATAGTGTACTACCGGATCATCTGCATGGTATTTAAGCGCGAGTTCCAGATAATTTTTTGCAGTTTCAATTTCTCCCAGGTTCTTATATATTTCCACGAGTTCCAGGAGTGCTGTCCGGTTGTTCGGTGAATGGTTCAGGGTTCCGATATATTTTCTTGCTGCTTCCCTTGTTTTCCCATGGGCAATATCCAGTTCGGCAAGACCGAATTGCGCATTGATGTTATTCGGTTCGACGGAAAGAACATAGTTGAATTGGGAACGGGCAAGATCGGATTCACCCCGGCCTATCCGTATCAATCCTTCCAGGTTATAAAGTTCGAGATCCGTTTTATCATACTTTTTTGCTTTCAGCACATAGGCCAGTGCTTCATCATATTCACTAAGCATATAAAAGCACCTGGCAAGGCCTTTCATCGGGGAAGCATAATTTGGGTTTATTTCAAGAGATGATTTATAGAGTTCAATTGCCCGGTAATATTCCTCCAATATCTGTGCCTTATAACCTTCATTATAAAGTGAAATAGCATCCTTTGCATTTTGTGAATATAAAGAAAAAACAAGGAAAAAAGAAATCAGGGCAAAAGCATACATTTTTGGTATACATTTTCGTGACAATTTCTTATTATCTCCCGGCTATTCGTTCCTCATGTCCCGTCCCTGCTTCTGATTTTCCTGTTTTTCTTTACTCATCACTATTTTAACAGTAAGTATTTTGTGTCCATTCATATCCTGGATAATAAAATCATTATTATCATAGGTCATTTTTTCATATTTTACCGGAATTTTCCCGAAAAGATTAAAGACAAATCCCCCCAGACTGTCAAAATCATTCTCCGGGAGTGACAACTGCAATTTTTCATTCAGATCCTCGAGGTTCGTACGTCCGTCACAGAGATATATTCCTTCACCGATTTTCAGGATATCCTCTGTTTCATTATCGAACTCATCCTGGATATCACCGACAATCTCTTCTATTACATCTTCCAGGCAGACAACCCCGGAGGTGCCGCCATATTCATCGACAACGATTGCGATATGGACCTTTCTTTTTTTAAATTCCCGGAGGAGCGTATTCAATTTCTTGCTCTCCGGGACAAAATATGCTTTTCGCATTATTTTCTGAATATCTATCGTGTCTTTTCCCTTTATTAAATATTGCAGCATGTCCTTTACATGAAGAATGCCGATAACATTATCGATGGTCTTTGCATAAACAGGCAGTCTTGAATGACGGCTCCCGGCAATCCTGGTTAATAACTCATCAACAGACATATCAAGAGACACAAAAACGACATCGATCCTCGGTACCATGATTTCCCTTACCACCGTATCCGAGAGTTCAACGACACCCCGGATCATCTCCTTCTTTTCCCTGTCGAGATTCTGAAATTCCGTTTTTCCGTTTCCCTTTGATTTACTGAATAATTTTTCTATAAATCCCCTCTTTTTCAACCATATCCTCCCTTTATATCTTTTAATAATTTTTCCTGTAATACAAGCATATCGGATCCCTCCTCCATATGATCCATACCCATCAGGTGCAGTACACCATGGATAATAAGCCGGCTCAATTCTTCTTCCCGGGGTATATGATACTCATCCGCATTCCGTATAAGCGTTGGAATTGAGATGACAACATCCCCTGCACAAATTTTACCAGACTTCATATCACCTGCAAATACTTCAGAAGTATCATTTTCCTGGGGAAAAGCAAGCACATCGGTAGGGCTGTCTTTTCCCCTGTATTTCTTATTCAACTCCCGGATGAATATATCATCACAAAAAAGAAGAGAAATCTCCCGGTTTTTAATATCGAGTTTTTTTAACAGCAGTTGAGAAAACGCTTCGATATTTTTTATCCATTCAGGGGGATGTGTGTTTTTATAAGAAATATCAATGCTGTTTTGATACTCGAATTCTTGATAAGGTTCTATTTCGTTCACCGCACGTTCTCTTTTACTTTTGGGTATTCAATTCTTGAGTGGAAATGTCCGGTTAAAGCTCTTACGAAACTGTTTTTAATCATTTCCAATTCATTAAGCGTAAGATTGCATTCACTTAATTCATCGGCAGAAAATTTATCCATGATTATTTTCCATACGAGTTTTTCAAGTTTATTTACTGTAGGTCTTTTTAGTGTACGTGATGCAGCTTCCACAATATCTGCGAGCATGACAATCGCAGCTTCCTTGCTTTTAGGCCGTTCACCCGGGTATCTGAAATCATCCGGGGAGACTTTCCCGTTTTCATTGATCGCCCTCTGGTAGAAATAGGTAATAAGACCTTTGCCATGATGCTGTGCAATGATATCAATCACTTCCTGGGGAAGTTTGAGTTCTTTTGCTTTTTCGATACCGATTTTTACATGGGATTTAATCACTGCAACAGATAAACTGGGCTTTAAATCATCATGAACATTGTCCGATGTCTGGTTTTCAATAAAATATTCAGGCTGATCCAGTTTCCCGATGTCATGGTAATAGGCACCAACCCTTGCAAGCAGTGCATTGGCATCAATCTCTGTACATGCCATTTCTGCCAGGTTTGCCATAATAATCGAATGATTATACGTTCCCGGCGCAACATTAAGCATCTTTTTAAAAGTAGGGGCATTGAGATCGGATAATTCCAGTAATCTGAACTGTGTTGCAGCATTGAGTACATGTTCAAGAAGCGTAAGTGCCCCAATACTTAAAATACCGCCATAAAGAAAACCGTTAAAAACACCTCCCACCAGGGTCAGCCAGAGTTCATCTATAGTAAAATTCCGGATGAATCCGATTGTTAAAAGAATAAACGAACTATACAGGGCAAGGAACAACCCTGCAAGAATGATATCGATCCTTTTCCTGATCTTCAATGCAATAAAACAACCGGACAGGCCCGTAATAAGGGAAAAGACAAAGGCATCTACATTCATTTTGGTCATGAACAAGAGGGTTATGGAGATGATAAGAGAAAAAATGAGACCCACGGCAGGGGTAATGAGCAGGGAAATAATGATGGCAATGGTACTTACCGGCAGCCAGACGGAAAATGGCAGCCATGAAGAAGAAGCCGGAATTTTGGATAGAAGAGTGATTAAAATAAGGAAAAAAAAGAATGTCCCGGTAAGAAGAAGGATTCTATTCTTTTTAAGGCGTATCTGGATAATCTGGCGGTTTAACAGGGTAAGCACGAGGAACATGACAATAATGATGGTAAATATATTACCGATAATATTGTTTATATTCAAGCTGATATCGCTTTCACCATGAACTCGAATTTGTTCAAGTGATTCTTCCGTAACAATATCCCCTTTTCTTACAATAGGATAATTTTTCTTAAGTTCCTGCATGACCGGCTTTACGCTTTCTCTTGCCTTTTTCCTGTTTTCTTCTGTTCTTACCCTGTTATAAAAGGTGTTTTCCATTGCAAATGATGAAACAAGGAGAATAATCAGGCTTTTGTTCACTTCATTGTATGGCAGCTTCTTTGTTTTGTACTCTATCCAATCCTGTATATTGTTTAGACTCAGTGCTTTTTCAAGAAATATTTCTTCGTGCTGGTTGGCATTTTGCCATAAATCGATCTTTCCTTCAGAGAATAATTCAGGATTCCGTGTAATCATTTCTTCCAGTCTGTGGAAAATTCCTGTTTTCATCGCTTCTTCAAGAATATTCCTGGCAGATTCTATTACTTCCTCATTTCCAAGAAATAAGGGAAGCAATGCAGTGATCTCGTTTTTGCCGAATATATTGATTGCTTTGGGCAGATTAATCTGGATTTCATTAAGAACCTTTTCAGGTGATGCTTTTTTTGCTGCATTTTCCGCAAGAATGGACATGTAATTCTGAAACAGCGTAAAGCTGTCCTTTGTAATATCGCTGTTCAACTCGAAAATCGGGAAAACTTTATTTGCATTTGCTTCCCTGGCTGCTTTTGTTGCTTTCACATCAACATAAACAATATCCCTGCTCACGATGAAATCATATGGTGCTTTTTCATTCAGTTTATAATCGGAAATTCTCACCTGGGAGAAGGGAAGATCGAGATAGGTGGAAATAAGAATAATAAGGAATGCAAACAGAGTCGAGACAGATAAAATGATGAAAAGCCACCTGTAATAACTTGTATTGGTAATCCAGGATGGAAGTATCCCCGGTTGTTTGAAATTATGAATCTTCCTGTACGTTTTCATATGCGTGCACAATCTTTTTTACAAGTGGACTGCGCACTACATCCTCCTTGCTGAAAAAAATAAAACTTATTTCTTCTATGGATTTTAATATGGATACAACCTGTACCAGGCCTGAATCACGGCGTCTGGGAAGATCGATTTGTGTGATATCGCCGGTAATAATCGCTTTTGATCCTGTATCAATACGGGTAAGAAACATCATCATCTGTTTTTTTGTCGTGTTCTGGGCCTCATCCAGGATAACAAAGCAATCTGAAAGGGTACGGCCCCTCATATATGCCAGGGGAGCGATTTCAATAATTCCATTTTCTTCACATCTTTTGATTAAAGAAGGCGGAATAAGCATTTCAAAGGCATCATAGATTGGCCGTAAATAAGGATGTATCTTCTGTTCAAGATCACCCGGCAGATACCCGAGATTTTCACCTGCCTGCACCACCGGTCTTGTTACAATGAGCTTTCTTTTCTGATGGCTTAGCACCTCTGCAAGGGCCTGTACCACAGCTAAAAAGGTCTTTCCGGTGCCGGCCGGTCCTATACAAAAAACCATTTCCTTTTTTTTCATGGCATCCAGGTATAATGCCTGGTTGTAACTCCGTGGAAATATCTTTTTTTTGCCCTGGGGTATGTTTACATGGATTTTTTTTAAAAAATCCGCTTTTTCGATCTCGCCATTATTGATTGAATGGTGAACAGCCCTTACAAGATCCGGTCCCGGCAGTTGTCCCAGTTTTATATGGGACTCGAGTTGATGCAGCATTGATTTAAAATGACTGACAATTACTTCATCATCTGTTTCCAGGACGATCTCATTTCCCCGCGTATAGAGTTTTACACCAAGAAGTTCCTCCAGCAGCCGTATGTTTTCGTCATGGACACCGAAAAGTTCGCTGAGAATATCATTATCATTCAGGACAAAAGACTGGTTTTTACCCAAAAATACTTCCTTATTAGTTATACTACCCCGGATTATACTTTTTAGTCAACCCCAATATTAAGAGCCTCTGCGTCCCCTGTAATCTCTTTCTTGATCTCCGGGATCGGTTTCCACTGGATAAAAATCGAGAATACAGGGTTCCACTGCTTTATTTTTTTCCCTTCTTCATTATCTTTTTCATCAAATTGTCCTGTATAGGAAAATGTCAGGTCCCAGTCATAGAGGTGATGAACCAGATCTATAGATAAGGAACCCAGCTTAAATCCGGAATTCCTTCTATCCTCTTCACTAAACAAATTAAATGACCGCAAAAGATCGTAAAAAGGATTGATATATTGAATATCCTCGAAACCTTCCTTTTCCTGAATGCCGGGGATATACCGGTAAATATTTTTATTGTATGAAACCGATGTAAAGGTAAGGTCAAGAAACTCTGTTATTGAAAAATTCATCTTAAAGGTAAAGTTGAAGATACTTTCCGTAAATCGTTGAAAGTCATATTTGAAATTGGATTGTATGGACGGTTCCCACTTAATACGGTATTTCCAGAAATTATACTCCTTTGCTTTGAGTGAATAGATAATATCCAGGGAATTCAAGAGTAATTGTTCTTCTTCATCTTCATATTTCCAGATTGTATTTACTGTGTCCCAGTAGGGAGGAATCATATTCTGGGCCAGTAATTTAAGTTGTAATCCCCAGAGATTCAGGCTGGATTCACTTTTGGTCACTTTATTCTCTTCCATATCATAGACCAGTATCTGATTCAGTATAAAAGGATCTGCCGGATTCAATTTAAAAAGCGCCAGGGTTGATGTCGTATCTTCCCATCGCTGATCTTCCCAATTATAGCGTAAATCCTGGCTGAATGAAAGGATATTATCGATAGTAATCGATTCGGTAATGGTAACCGGGTTCATCCAGTACCAGCCGTCTTCATATTTTTTCCTGGTTACCTCATCCAGGGTATTCAGATCGAGTTCCGGGTCCACTTCATTTATCCACACACTCCCCCTTGTCCTGAATAACCAGATATAAAATTCAAGATATGAATAGATTTTATACAGATCCGGGGGAAGGTCTGTTTCAAAATAGAGGGTATAGGGCTTTTCCCAGGGTATGAAGATAAAACTTGACCTCACCCAATGCCTGTCATCTATATTCTCGTCCCATAAAAAAAGCTCGGTTTCAAATGACGGATCATTATCTATCATTTCTTTAAATTTATATTTGTAAAAATTCCAGAGTACACTATGCTGTATATTGCTGGTCGAAAATACGGGAATATCTATGAAAGGGAAAAGTGTTGTGGTAAATGTTTTGGATATCCATATCCCGGTATTGCCATAATCGGTGAGTTCATACAATTCCACTGTTTCTTCCGGTAGTTCTTCTGATATATTAAACCTGGTCTGGTATTTGTTGTTTATAGAAAACACCCCATTGAATTTTAAGAAACTGCCCCATATTCCAAGTTCATAAGAAATAGTGCCAGGAACAACCCCCCAGAATTGCGTATACTGTGATGCAAAATCAACATCAGCAAGACTATATAAATTTTCTTTATAGAATTGATGTTCAATCAACGTCTCGGGCGAAAGGGAATAGTTAAGGCTGAATTTTGTTCCTGTATCCCTGAATTTTATACTCCCGGCGTTCTCTTTAGGAGCAGGTTCTTTGAACCCAGGCGGCTCCCCTGGTTCATTTTCTTCTTCCACGGTCCCGGTTGTTGTTCCAGCAGAATCCTGTTCCTGTCCAAATTCATACGGCGGCCTGAATCCTGTGCCATATTCTTTTTCAGGCTCATTCTCTTGTTGTTTTTCCTGAGGCACGGGTGTAGGAGCGGGAAGTGCAGATACAGGAAGAGTGAGTAAATTCCCCTGGAGACCCATTTTGAATTTGGGAACTGTCATCTTATCCGGATAATAGAATTGCCTGGAAGGATCCACATCATCGGTAATTTCAGTAGATTCCTGACTCTGCCAGTCAAAATCAAAGTTCAGTTGAGATATCGTACATGTCTGAATATATGGAGCGGGCATGTACTGGGATAAGGTTATACTTGTGTTTACATACCATTTCAAGGTTTGCTGAAGCTCTGGTATGAGTGGCAACGTCTCATCAATTTCTTCCATTCCGATAAGTTCTGCAATATTAAATGTTTCTTCCCTGTCATAAAAATCTATGGGGAAATAAGGATCGGAAAATAATTCGATTTGCCCATTGAGTGTTATGATCGGATGTGAGAGTTTAAGCGTTGTATCCAGGGCATATCGAAATGGCACAGTAGTCCCGAATATAGAGGTACTGTTCCAGTGATCCTCAAGAGAACCTTCTTCATCAATCTGGTAGGGAGTATACCTTGCCCCATCAAAATAAATATTCCTGCTTAAAGCAATACCTCCTTTAACAGAAAATGTTTCGGGAAAATTGCCTTCAATACCCAGAAAACCACCCAGCCTTGAATATACATCAGCCATTACTTTCAAAAACCAGTTAGGGGATTTTGTATCTTCTTTTTTCTTGTCTGTTGTCCTTAAAAACAATCCTTTGATTTCTTTCTTATATTTCTTTGAATCATCTTCTGTTATTCTTAAAAAAGAAAACGGACTATCTTTATCTTCTTTCTCACCAATCAGGTATGTTGTCGTCTGAACATAATTCCCTTCACGATCCCTGTATCCGATAACCGGGTGGAAAAAGAGTTCATCCCCGGGGTAGAAAAAGAAAGGAAAGTAAAATATCGGTACATTCCCGACATAAAGGACAAGATCCTGTACTGCCCATTCACCGGGAGCAAGAACCCATATTTTTTTTGCCTTTATCTTCCAATAGGGATTATCAGGAGATTGATCTGAGGTGATGGTGCCGTTTTCTAAAATAATAGTATCGTTGGTAAGGCGGGAGATCGTTTCCCCCATATACACAAAATTCGACTTTTTGCCTTCTTCGATTTCCTTTTCTGTCTCACCCCTGCTGCGGTAAAAGACACCTTCCGAAGTATCAACATTAAATGAAAAGCTTTCACCGGTAAATTTTTCCGGCTTTCCTTCACTTCTGGTAAGGATATACTCTATATCCTCCTCTGCGGTAAGTACCTTTTCAGTCTGGTTAAAGATTATCCTGTGAGCCTTGATCTGGTGTGTTACATTCTCTTCGTAATCATACACTTCGATAAGAACATCTCCTTCCAGGAGCAGATAATTCTCATCCACTTCTTCTATGGTAAAATATTCCGACCGTCTGGCAGATTTGATCTCGATCTTCTTTTTTACATCTTCTTTCACCCCTTCCTTTCTTCCCTGCTGGCTTATAGTATAAAAATCAAACAGGCGTGTTTTAAGTTTGTTCAGATCTCCTGAATCATCAAGACCAAGCTGGCTGCACCATAAAGCAAGTTCATAATAGGTAGCAGTATTTATATCCTCTGCTATAGTTTTTTCAATAAGGGTTCTTTTATCTTCCTCTCCGGAAGACTCTTCGGCAGGTGTATCCGTAGATGAATCATCGACACCTTCTGCTTCCAATTGTAATGATTTATCTCCTTCTGCCGTATCCTGTGAAAATATCGTAAATGAAATGGTAAACAGGAAAAAACAAAAGATGCAGATATTTTTTACTACTGTCGTTATCGTACTTTTCATAATATAGATTTTAGAAATTGCCCGGTATAGGATTCCCTGCATAGAGTCAATTTCTCCGGTGTTCCGGTGGCAATGATTCTTCCGCCTTTATCCCCGCCCTCTGGTCCGAGATCGATAATGTAATCCGCCTGCTTTATCACATCCATATTATGTTCGATAAGAATAACTGTGTTCCCATTATCCACAAGAATCTGGAGTACCTGAAGAAGTTTTCTTACGTCTTCGAAATGAAGTCCTGTGGTGGGTTCATCGAGGAGGTAAAGTGTCCTGCCGGTGCTCCGTTTTGAAAGTTCAAGAGAAAGTTTTACCCGTTGTGCTTCACCGCCGGAAAGTGTTAATGCCGATTGTCCCAATTTTATATAACCCATACCGACATCCAGGAGTGTATTCAAACGGTTTATAATCGGCGGAATTTTCGAGAAAAAATCCGCTGCTTCTTCCACACTCATTTCAAGTACTTCGTAAATATTTTTCCCTTTGTACCTGATGTCAAGGGTTTCATGATTATACCGTTTTCCTTTACAGACATCACAGGTAATATAGACATCGGGGAGAAAGTGCATCTCTATACGCAACGTCCCTGCCCCCTGGCAATTTTCACAGCGGCCGCTTTTTACATTAAAGGAGTATCTTCCTGCTTTATATCCCCGGGCTTTCGATTCCGGGAGAGATGAAAAAAGATCCCGTATCGGGGTAAAGAGCCCGACATATGTCGCCGGATTGGACCTTGGTGTCCGGCCAATCGGACTCTGGTCTATATTGATGATTTTATCCAGTTCTTCCACACCTGAAATCGATTTATACTTCCCCTCGGGCAGATGTGTTCTCGATCTTAACCTGTTTGCCAGGGCAGGGTAAAGCAGGTCTGTGAGAAGGGTCGATTTTCCTGAACCGGATACACCGGTAATGACGATTAATGTTCCCAGGGGAAACGATACATCAATCTTTTTCAGATTATGTTCCTCTGCTTTATGTATGGTAAGGAATTTCCCATTTCCCTGCCTGCGTTCATGTCTCTTGTCTATGGTTATCCTGCCTGAAAGATAATTGCCTGTAAGGGAGTTTTCATCCCTGCATAGTTGTTCCGGAGTACCCTGTGCAACAATATGCCCCCCATGAACACCGGCACCAGGACCAAGATCGACAATGTAATCCGCTGTTCGCAATGTTTGTTCATCATGTTCCACAATAACAAGGGTATTCCCTATATCCCTTAACGATTTCAGCGTATCAATAAGCCGTTGGTTGTCCCGCTGGTGAAGCCCGATTGTCGGTTCATCCAGAATATACAGCACACCAACAAGCTGGGAGCCGATTTGTGTGGCCAGGCGTATACGCTGGGCTTCACCTCCGGATAAAGTGGAGGCTTTTCTTTCCAGGGTAAGATAATTCAAACCGACATTTTTCATAAAAGAAAGACGGGCACATATTTCCTTGACAATCTGCCTTGCAATCTGTGCCTGGGTATCTGTTATTTCCAGGGATTTAAAAAAGGAAAGGGTATCCTCGACCGTCTGCCTGCTTACCTCATAGATATTTTTGCCACCAACAGTAACTGCCAGGCTTTCTTCTTTAAGCCTCTTCCCATTACATAAAGGGCAATCTTTCTGACTCATATAAATTTCGAGCCATTCCTTCATCCCGGTCGATGTTGTTTCGAGATATCTTCTTTTCAGATCGTTTAATACACCACGATGCCGTGAGGAATATTCGAATTTCCCCCCTTTACTCTTACTTTCGTATTTAAAATCTATATGTTCATCCGATCCGTAAAGAATGATATGGTAAATGTCTTCCGGCAATTCACCAAGCGGCGTATCCAATGAAAATTGAAAGTGCTTTGCAAGGGAACTGAAGATACTCCTGTACCAGTTGGCATCCGGATTATATGGTGCAATTCCCCGTTCATTAAATGATAGGCGTTTATCCGGGATAACGAGGTCAGGATCAAACTCCATGGTAATCCCAAGCCCTGAACACCGGGGACATGCTCCGTAGGGGTTATTAAATGAAAAAAGGCGGGGTTGAAGTTCAGGGATGCTGATCCCGCATACATGGCAGGCACTTACCTGGGAAAAAAATTCCTCTTTTTCCGCATTATTCTCGTATACTAACAGAATAATCCTCCCCTGCCCCAGTTCAAGACCTGTTTCCACAGAGTCTGCTATTTCCTTCCTTTTATCCGGGTTGATTTTTACCCTGTAGATGACGATTTCTATTGAGTGTTTTTTATTTTTATCAAGATCAATCTTTGTATCCAGGGACATTATTTGCCCATCTATCCTGATCTTATTAAATCCCGACGCTATTGCATCTTTAATCAGTTTTTGATGGGTTCCCTTTCTTCCCCTTATAAGAGGTGCACAAATTATAGCTTTTGTATCTTTCGGATAACTCAGTATTGAGTTGATAATCATATCAACAGATTGTTCCTTTATGATGCGGCCGCATTTGGGGCAATGGGGAATCCCGATCCGGGCATAAAGCAAACGGAGATAATCATATATTTCCGTTACCGTTCCCACGGTGGAACGCGGATTTTTATGCGTGGTTTTCTGTTCGATTGATATTGCCGGAGAAAGGCCTTCAATATAATCGACATCCGGTTTGTCCAGCCTGCCAAGGAATTGCCGTGCATATGAAGAAAGTGATTCAACATATCTTCGTTGCCCCTCTGCAAAAATCGTATCAAATGCAAGGGATGATTTTCCAGAACCGCTGAGTCCGGAGATAACAATAAATTTATTTCTGGGCAATTCGAGGTTTATATTCTTTAAATTATGCTCCCGGGCACCTTTAATGATTATTTTATCCATTTTCCATACATTATAATATTAAAATGAGTGTGTCTATTCCATTTTATCTTTATTTCAGATATTCTATTATCTTACACTATGAAAAAAAAGTCAATCAATATATATAAATAAGATTTCGCTTTTAGATTCTTCCATCTCTGTCAGCATACTGTGGGCTTCCGGTTGTTCAGCTTTAGAGGCTTTTGTGACTGCATA
>JAFGQK010000317.1 GCA_016935735.1 Spirochaetales bacterium
ATACTTGCACCTGTTCTTAAAATAGGGCTGCCGCCAAGATAATAATTAACGCCAATATCTTTTTCTTTTAATTTCTTTTCAATTGTCAGTGTGAAGTTTTCAACTACCTTCTTTTTATACACATCCTCTTCCGTTAAATCGTCAAAATAAATAATCAATGCCAGTATTTCGCCGTTTTTAGCGATAAACCGTCCATTAAATAATTCATTATTCACTAACTCATTCTTTACTTCCTCTATTTCTTCTTCTGTTTCAGGGATAAATTCAAAATATGGTTCAACAATTAACTCACCATCCACCCCCTCTATTTTCTTTTTTGTAAAGATGCTGGCAACCTCATTTACATAATCCATGCCTTCAATCTCATAAGCCAGATCCTGGATTTTATGAAGTTCATTGTTTGTAAACAAATTTTTTCCTGCCAGAACGAGGAAAATAACTTCTTCATTACCAAAAACATTTTTTGTTTTCTCATAATACATCCGGTATGGTGCATTTTCATCGACCAGGCTTTTCGTGGATGTATTGATACTTAAGAATTGTAATTGATAACCAAAAAAAACGGTAATTAAAAGGATAATAAAAATAATGAGTAATGGAAATTTTATTATAAATCCGATTATCTTATTCATTCAATCCTCCTGAAGCTGGAAATTGGGCAAGAGTTGTATTTTGATGCAAATAGCCGGCAGCATCGGCACGGCAATTTTTACAATGTTTTATGACAGAGATGATCCGGGTGCATTGATTTCTTAATTGATGTAAGTGTTGTGCAGAAGGAGGGGCAAGATGTGCAAATTTATTTAATGGAATTAACGGCAGTAAATTCATTAGAGAAGCCCCTTCTTTTTTCATAACCATAGCAAGTTCCCTCATGTCAGTATCATTAATACCGGGAATTACAACGGTGTTTATTTTTACAACAATACCCGCTTTTACTGCCAATCGAATACCTTCCAGTTGTTTTTCAAGTAGTAACGATGCACCCTTCGTCCCCCTGTAAATTTTATTTCTGTACTTCACGAATGAATAAATTTGTGCTCCCACATCGGGATTTACAGTGTTAATAGTCACCGTAATTGCAGATAGGTTTAATTGTGCTAATGTATCAATTTTTTCCGGTAATAGCAATCCATTTGTACTAAGACAATAGATTATACCCGGGAAATCCCTTTGCAGAAGCTTTATTGATTGATAGGTCCCTTCATTATATAATGACTCTCCCGGGCCGGCGATTCCGATTACTTTAACTGCTTTGTGCTGTAATAGAATTTTTGCTTCCTTTACCGCATCCTCTGCTGAAAGGACGGAAGAGCATACCCCGGGCCTGAATGGATGAGTGGTATTGGCCTTTATATCCCGCTTACAATAATTACATCCAATATTACATAATGGAGCGACAGGCAGGTGAATGCGCATATTGGTATGATGTGCCTTCTCATTCAGGCAAGGATGTTCAAGCATTACATTATTCATAATTAGTTTTCTCCATTGGTAAGTATTTTATCATAGAGCTGTTTATCGTTCGACATCTTTTTCATTGCCCTCTTTTGTTCCGTGGTTAAAAAATCCAGTTGTATGTTTTGATGCCAGAGTATTCCCTTCTTTGTCAGCTTTATTTCATCTTTTGTTTCCTGAATAAGTTTGTATTCTTTTAATGTTGCCAGGACATTCCGATACTTTTTCAAGAAATCATTATAATAAACATTTTTCTTACTCAGTCTGAGGCTTCGTGTCAGCCCCCGTAAAGCCATATGCGTATAAATATCATCATCCGAAAATTTATACAATCGTATTATCGGAAAGCCCTGTCCGTGCAGTTTATCGACATAACTGCTCACAGGTGCATTTTTAATACTTACATTGTTTATAAGCCCGTTCGAACTTGCACCGAGTGGTAAAACATCAAACATCTCATTCCCGGAATGATTTATCGCCTCTTTGATTGCACTGTATGGTGCATCCTTGAGATTAAACAACTCATCACTTTTCTGGATGTATCCGTTATTAGTTAAAGTATTAATAATTTTTTTGTACATTAAATACTTATGCCTTTCATCCAGTATTTCCGGATGCGTATGACGATACTTTAAGAATAAGCGTATATGGGGGTAAATATTCACCCTGTAATAATCTATAGAATCAATTTTCAATTCAATTGCTTTATACAGGTCTGATTCGAGTACCTCCATTGTCTGGTGGGGAAGCCCGTACAGTAAATCGATATTTACAGAGCAGTGCCGGGCCCTCAATGTTTCAATCAGGTTCAGAATATCTTCATAGGTCGGTTGCAGATTGCATAATTTTCTTACACATTCATTAAAACTCTGAACACCAAAACTAATCCGGGAAGTTCCTAATTCTTTTAATACATTAATCTTATTTTTATCATTTAATGTCCGGACTTCTCCTTCAAAATTTATTGGAATAGTGTAGTTAATATTCAGTTTCTTTTTCACTTTCGTTATTAACCGTTCAATCTGTTCAGATGTCATGAGAGAGGGTGTTCCCCCGCCTATATGTATATACTTAAAATCTAAATTTCCTATATACTCCATTTGCCCATACAGGTCGGCCTCTTTAAAGATATTGGCTATATATGAATCGAGTATCCCCTTTACATCCTTATTCTGCGGAAGAAATATCTTATAGCAATGACAATAAGTACAAATCGACCGGCAATAGGGGATATGAATATATATAATGGCATTTCTATGAACCTGTTCTTTTGTAGAAAGAATTTTCTTATAAATTGATAATTTATTATCATCTACCGCATGTTCCCTGGTAACAAACGGATAGTAATGGGACACATTGGTTACCGGCCCATCATAAGGTACATTTAACTCATCCATATTTCCTCCTCGCTTATTACTTCATTTCGATGTATAACATACACACTTATCTGGTTATATTTCTTTTAATCTCCCGGATTCTTTCATCTGTTAATCTGCCTTTTTTATTATGCAAATCTGCAATGGTAAATCCATGCTTTCTCCCTAATGCCGCAATTAACTCGACATTTTCTATTGATATTCCATTAAGGCTAAAATGATCCTGATATCCCTCCAGTCCTAAAATAGCCGTTTCACAAAAACAGGCATATCCTTCACCTTTAATCATGCCAATGTCCTTTGTAATGTCCGGCGTGAGTTTATATCCCGGGGGTGTTTTAGCCAGTCCTCCTTCAAAAACCAGAATATCATTACGCATATTTAATTCCGCTACGGAAATATCATGCGGTAAAGCCACATCACAGACAATAGCCCCGGATTTTACGTCTGGTAGATTTATAATTGAATGGGGACTGCTCGATGCAGAAAAGATGATATCCGCTTCCCCTACTGCTTGTTTAATATTCGTAGATACACGGCAATTCCTGTTTGTCGCTGCCACTATTTTTTTGGCCCGGCCGTGCAAACGATCAAGATTACGGGCGACTAATGTTAAGGATTTTATGTTCTTTTTTGCGATCATTTCAGAGATGACACTGCCGATTGATCCTGTCGCACCAATAACTGCAATATCCATTTCGGGTAATGCATATTCCATCTTTTCCGCTGCCAGTAAAACTCCTTCTATAGCAGTTGCAATGGTGTAACTATTGCCATTCGTTACCCCTATCCTTGTATTTCTGGCAACGCTTAAACCGGAACCGGTTGGTACAATTGAATTATATCCGCCCAGACCAACGATTTTTGCTCCCAGCTTTTCTGCTAAACGGGCGGCATCGAGTATCTTCTTTAATACAAAACTGGATGACAGTGTTAAGTACTGGTTGGGGAAAAGCCAGGTGGATATAATCCACCCTTCTGCACAGGAGCCGGCTATGGATTTTAAATCCGAAATATGGGAAATCATTTTAGGGGGCAGCTTTTCTACCATTCTTTCTGCACTTTTTCTTCCTTTATTATAGATTGTTGGTGCAGATTTCTTAAGATCATCAATTTCAATTGTATGGGTTATAAAAGCAAACTTATTATTCATTAGCCATTACTACCAAACCAAAGCCCTTTTGCTTAATCCAGTCATAAAACTCTGGAGTTTGCATGGGCTCGGGTATATCCCGTCTTTTATTGTCTATTATTTTTTCGGCCAGGGCCCTGTAACATTGAGCCTGGTCCGAATCAGGGGCACCTTCGATTACGGTTTTTCCTTCTATCTCACATTTATACACGATATTATCCCTGGGGATAACATGCAAAAGATTCGTATTTGTTTTCCGGGCAAATTCTTCAAGGATTGGTACTTCTTTTTCTGTATTCCTGGAATTCAAGATTATTCCACCTACCCGTGATACCCCTGTTTTTGCGAATTTCACAATACCCTTAAAAATATTATTACAGGCAAATAACGACATGATTTCACCGGAGGTAATAACATATATTTCTTCTGCATATCCCTGCCGTATTGGCATTGCGAATCCCCCGCATACGACATCACCCAGTACATCAAAGAATACAAAATCGGGATTATAGCGATTAAAAATATCGAAGTCCTGCAATACCTGGATAGCCGTTATGACGCCACGGCCGGCGCAGCCAACCCCCGGTTCCGGGCCGCCTGCTTCACAACAAATGACATTGTTATATCCTTTTATTATAAAATCTTCTGCCTTTATTTCCCTGTCATTTTTATTATTATGAACCGTATCCAGAATCGTATTAAGATATATACCCCCGGTGAGGTTTTTAGTTGAATCTGATTTTGGATCACATCCAATTTGCATTATTGTAAAATCCAGATCGGATAGTGCGGCACTGATATTGGATGTCGTAGTGGATTTGCCAATTCCCCCTTTTCCATAAAAAGCTATCTGACGCATAATTTAAACTCCTTTTCAATAGTAGAAAGCTATTTCGTTAACTAAAGAATACAATTGATATAAATATCTTTAGTAATTACTTTATTATCAGAAAAAATAAGTCGCCCTGGTTAACATGTCATCCACAAGGGATGGAATACCTCTGTAACCGACTATCGGCCTATAATTGATA
This sequence comes from Spirochaetales bacterium, assembly GCA_016935735.1. Lineage (GTDB taxonomy): Bacteria > Spirochaetota > Spirochaetia > SZUA-6 > JAFGRV01 > JAFGRV01. Next base: position 4,998 of record JAFGQK010000317.1, read on the forward strand.
ATAAACCGGTCAAAAGCCGGGTAGCTTACCGTCAGATAGATGACCGTTCCACCCAGCATGGATTCCGCCTTAAAATGATTTCCGCCCCTGCCAAGGAAGACATAAGGGAAATCTTCATTACATGCTTGAATAAGTTCATAATCATCCGCGTTTTCAAGTATTTGCGGATGAAAAGAACGTCCATCAAGTTCAAGCAATTTTTCTATCCTGGCTTTCGCACCGGGATAGCTGGGATTTAAGTTTATTATTTTAGGTTCCCATCCTATTTCTGACATTAAAAACCGGAAAAGGCCGATTGCCATTGCCCCTGGAGCTGAAATACCAAAAGTATTAAAGGTATGTTGCACCAGATCATTCCAGGCTGTATAGCCATGACATGCCATTGAAATATATTTACTCCTGTCGTTTTCTAAAATGGTGTTTACTGCATTTATATCCAGGTTAAAGAATTCAGCTACAGCCATCAATAAATCCGTTGTATTGTCAATACCAACCATAGTACCAAACTCCGGAATTATATACGGCATATCAAATCTATTGTTCAAAAATTGAGCCTGCTCCATTCCGAATTGTTCATCGATCACGAGGTTTAAAGAAGCTGCCGGAATTTCCGATATCTTTTTAATGTCACAATCCCCGGGAAAAATACAATTGACTTTTATCTCCAGCAAGTTTAACAACCGCTTGATCTCTTCTATATCCCCTTTCCAGTAAATATTGAAATGAGCCGGGAAGCCGATGATATTGACTGTCTTAGCTATTTTCTTCTGTGCTTTACAGAAAAATTTTAGCACTTCCATCCCGGATTTCTTAAATCCCCAGACCAAATCGCCGTCATACCCTGAAGTTTGACAGTTGACAACTGGTATTGGAAGATCTGCCTGGATAATACCCGACTCAAAATCGTCTCCAATAGTAGATGTCTGGCACCCCGGTATTAGGAAAATAGCCTCTGGTTTGTGTATCTCATATGCTGCGATCAATCCCTTTGTCAAAGATTCAGTGCCGCCGAATAATATTTCGTTTGCCCCGACTGCCGTATTGGCAAAGGGATATGCTTCCCCGCTATGCAACACATGGCCGTGGTATCCCAGCAGGGAACACCCGGGGCCGCTGTGTAATAATGGGAGAACGTTTTTAACAGAATAAGAAAAGAACATTGCACCTTTATTGGAACAGGAATGACCTCCCTCTATTAAGTTTTTATCGTTTGCAATTCTATTCTCTTTCATTAACACATTTTGATTTGTTCGTATATCCATATATATATTCTCCCCTCATTCAAGATTATCTATTGCAATTGATTACAACGCATAATGAGTCTCCGGAATATATTTTGTTGACTCTTCCTGTTTTAAAAATGGGATATCTCCCCAATTCATACCTGACTGGTTCCGGGCATAGGTAAGCATTTTTTTTCTAAATGGATTTAACATAGCCCGTTCAATTATTTTACCAAGTTCCAGTATCCCCTGGAACCCAAAGTGAGCATGCTGCATGTTATATAGATACATACTTTTACTGGCAAAAGAAAGTTGAGCCAGAACGGGCGACACCTCGCCATTACTTAAAATAATATCCGGTTTCTCTTTAGAAACCTTATGTATTATTTCATAAATCGGGGAACCAACCAGGAACTCAACATCGCCGATTTGCTTTAATAGTTTCATTTTACCGGTATTTATGGATTTATCGGAAAAATGTGAAATCAAACAAACGATGTCTAATCCTAAATCATGACAAACCTGGGCCAATCCCAGGGTTTTGGAATGACTGGTAACAATCATCGCTTTTTTCCCTGCAAACTTTTTTCTGAATATCTCGAGTTCGGGCATGATCCGTTCTTTTTCTTCCTTAATTAATTCTTTCGCCAGATCGAGCCTCCCGGTCTTTTCACCGACCTCCTCGAGCCACTGGGTAGTAAAATCCGTTCCCAATGCATACGGGGTCTGCGTATAGGGAATGCCGAATTTTTCATGCATACCGCTGGTAATGGGGAGCATATAACCGTAACATAACCCGGTATTCAGGATTGCCTCCGAGCATCTCTCGAAGGCGTGAATAGACTGCAAATCCGGCAATACATTCACCTCGAGATCCAGCCTCGACAAAAGACGTTCGGCCTCTTCGACATCCATGTTGGATGTGTTAGCCGACCGAAAGAAATTTACCATATTATTATTGATTTCTTCCGGCTGTTTAATCACCCGCTCGACAATCGGGGTCCATATACAATCGGTATAATTAATCCAGGAATGCGTTTGAAATCCCTGCGCATGAACCGGGATACAATATGTACCGTCATTAAACTCCTCTTCTGCTTCTTTGCACACCATATCCACATCGTCCCCGATAATGGCCGCACTGCAGGAAACCAATACAGCAATAAGGCTGGGATTATACCGTTTTTTTGCTTCACGAATTGCAAGGGCGAGTTTTTGTTCTCCTCCATAAATTATTGATTGCTCATTAAGATTAGAAGAACAGAGATGAATATTCCTCATTTCCCACTGGTATGGATTCTGGGATTCGGTTGCCCTGAATTTATTTATAATCATTGCAATCAAACTTGTTTCATCCAGACATCCGTTGGGTCCATGATAAATCGAAACACTATCGGCAATATACGCAAGGATATTAATTGCAAGTGTCAGCGTACAGGCATGAGAATCTACTACCGCTCTCTGGCCGGGGCATGCCCCGCATTTGATTTCATTTGAAAGAGAACCGCCATACAATGTTCCGGCTTTATAATTTCGATCCCGTGGTGAATTTCCGCAATATTTTTTCATATATACACCTCTTTTATAGTATCAGATAATCTAATTTCTTACTTTTTAAAATATTTATATACTCCTGTTTAAATCCTAACATTATATTAAATATTTGCATTGCTGATTTCTGTTTACCGCTTATTTTAACTTTCCCGGTTACAAGTGCTTTCATTACAGGTAATTTATGTTGAAAGAAATCATTACTCACGGATGCCAGAAATTGAACTGCCACATCTACTTTTTTATCCGGATCATTTCCCCAGACTGTAGTTAAATAGGGTGCAGATGAGTTTTCCTCATCCGGGGGACAGGCGAATATACTCAATGATTCCTTAAGATCGATAAAATGTAATGTAAGAGCGATATTGCATTTCTGTAACTCTTTCCCGATTTTTGTATCTTTTATCAAATAGTCAATAATCGCCTTCCATAAAGAAAGAAAATCCTTTTTATTCCTGAATTCTGCCATATGCTATCTCTTATAATTTCCCATAATTTACACCACCGATTTTTCCTCATATTCTTTTTTATCTTCTTTTTGAATCCATCTGATTTTTAAATTTTTGTCTTTATATTCCTTTTTTCGCTCTGATATTTCCAGAATCTCCTTTTTATACGCTGCCCGTGTGGTAGAGGTCCATTTATTTATTCCGAAAAAGTCAATGATAAATTCCGGTGAAAGATAATTTATTACCTTTCCATTTTCCCACACTATTCCATTATTCTTTAGCTCTCCATTTCTACCGCAAAAAGGGCAACGGATTTTATTCTTTATTATTTCCACAAAATTGTTGTTGCAGAATGAACAACCAATTGAATTATTGTCCTTTAAATTCGATTGAATAGCATTATGAACCTTCTTTCCTGCAATTTTAGCTTTTTCCATGGCTTTCTTGTTTAATAAAACCGAACCCGGCCCCATGGCTTTTGTGATTTTAACACATGAAACCGGATGAAATAAAAAACTGCGCAAAAATAAATAGGACATTGGAATTACCAGATTATTTTCAATTTCCATGGCACCCACAGCAATAATGGCCGCTTTCTTGCCGATAAATTTACGATAATCTTTATGAATCATATAAACGCGATCATGGATTAATTTATAGATAGCCGGCAGGTGATAGGTGTAAATGGGAACTCCCATTACCAATCCATCACATTCCTTGAATTTATCCAGAATAATGGTCATATCATCATTTATCCGGCAATCTGTATTAAGCCGAATACAGGAAACACACCCCCGGCATGGCAAAATGTTAAAATCTGTCAATCTGATGAGCTCTACCTCTGCCCCATTTTCAGCAGCACTTTTTAAAGCCGCCTTGACCAGGATTTCCGTGTTTCCCATTTTCCGTGATGAACCAACTAAACCAAGTATTTTTATTCTCTTATTCATTATCAAAAGAAAACCCTCCTTTTTGGAGGTGGTCTATTTCCTCCTTATTATATTGATTATAAAGGCTATGCCTTTCAGATTCTTTTG
>JAFGQK010000318.1 GCA_016935735.1 Spirochaetales bacterium
ATAACCATGAAGGACACCGTGAATCCTCGTTGGTCAACTGTTGCACCATTTTCCCCAGGTGAAACCACCAACCACCACCCCTGCCTGATGCAGATGACCGCCTTTCCTGCATCAGAAAGCTTTGGATTTGCTTTAACGCTTCATCCTGGCTCGGGTCCTGGCGTGCGAGGGAAGGCCGAATCGTGATTCCCCCCCGGAGTACCATTGCTTAGCCCCTTCATCGCGGCCCTTCGTTACTAGACGTTGGAACTACCCTTCTTCATAATGCTTTTTTTATGAGAAAGAAGATTTCGGAACTTTTTTTAAAGGAATATCCGCTGTCTATTTCATAAATATATTCACTATCACCTGGATGAATCCGATTACAGCACCAAGAAGTGCCCCAAAGATATTAATCCACTTTAAATGCTGTGCAATAACCATAAGAAGCAGTTTTTCCACATCTGCAACATTAAGACCGTTTATCTTTTTTACAACAAGGTCCTTCACATTCAAACTCTCCACAAGATCGGGAAGCTTTGATTCTATGATTGACATAAGCTTTTCATAAAGAAATCCATCTATTCCTGCTTTTATTTTATCATCCAGACCGAGTAATTCTGATACAGGTTGTTCTTCCAGGCCGGAAATAAGAGAAGCTGCAAGGTTCGAGAGGGTCCTGGATATCCCTTCTATTGTTTCTTTTTTTGAAAGCAGTGCAATAATGTACTGCTGGACAAAAACAATAATATCCTCCTCTTTTATCCCGGCCTGTAAAGCAAGCAGTTCTTTTAAGGTTTTATCCCTGTTTTTTTCCATAAAGGATTCTGCCTGGGCAAGAACGAATTTTTCTGCTTCCGGACTCTCCAGTATGCCGAAGAGTTTATTCACAATGCCTTTTAATTTTTCATCTATGTCGATTGCTTCATTAAAGAAGATATCGAACACTCCTTTTGTAAGCCATGAATGAATCGCTTTTTGCGCTGATTCGATAAAATGAATCTGGTTTGCCGGGTCTTTTGCCGCACTCTCAAAGGAATTTAATGTGTCATCCACAATCTCGGGCATCTTTGCCGTAAGGGTTTTATCATACTGGGCCACGGATACAAAAAATTGCTGGAAGAGGTTCAGCTTTTTGAAGACATTCTTAATCAACTCACGTCCCTGCTGTTCCAGGGTCGTTTTTGTCTCTTCAGTCCTGAGCCAGTTGAAAAGTGCCTGAATAAGCTCGGGCAGGAATAACGTAAAGCTCTTAAACAGATCGTCTATGAAATCAGCCGGGATGATCTCCAGGAGCGGGGTATTTTTTTTTAAATGTCTTTTTGTCCATTGAGATATCTCATTTAAAAGCCAGGCCTTGATCTTTGGTCCGGTAATGAATGGGAGCACATATGAAGAGATGATGTTTTTTAATTTGATTGATGCAAGCAGGTCATAGGCATTTTTCTCTAAGAATGCAGAAATGATATCCCGGATAAGAGTTTTGATCTTTCCGGTCACTTTATCCGAATGAAATAACCTGTTTAATGTTTTAAAAATAAAATTATTAATAAAATCCAGGAAAAGCTCGATTTTATCTGCTTCCAGAAGGGACAATCGCTTTGTTAAAAGGGATTGGGTGAGGCGCGAGATATGGGTTTTCAGACCATCCTGGACAGCCGGGGTATCAAAATGGATTTTGAATGTATCAAATGTAAGCAGTTGCTTCGAGACCATGTTCCCGATACTCTCGGCAAGAACATGCCGCTGTTTCGGGATGATTCCAGGGGTAAGGGGTATCCGGATGTTGAAAATTCTTTTTTCCGTAAGGGGCCGGAAGAGCATTTTTATTGCAAGGTAATTGGTGACATACCCGATAATCGCACCGAGAACAGGCGGCAGGGTCCATGATAGAATCTGTGTCAGGAACTCTGTGGTCATTGTATTTCCTGCGAATAGTCCTCTGCCTCTTTTTTTGAACCAAATACTTCAATATATGCCCCGAATACCCATCCGAAAAGTCCATCGAAATTAACACGGTACCAGAAAGCAGTCTCTTTTTCTATTGTTTCCGCTATTTCAGTATTGGACAGGATTTCAACGATAATCCCCTTTGGGATTCCCATAAGAACATTCGCCTGTTTTGAAGGACGTTCACGGAGTCTTAAGAAATTACTGGTCACCACTCCCCAGTTTGAGCGTACATTCAGGACGGAAGTCGGGGGCAGAACAATTGTCTCTGGCTCTTCTTTTTTACACGATACTGATGTATAGAAAAGAAGGACACAGATTATTATTGATGTTAGCCGGTTTCTTATAAACATCTGCATACTTTCCTTGTTTTTCTTTATTTACGGCATTTTGGTGATATTTCTTTTAATAATTTTCTATTCTACAATAACCGTCCCGCTTTTCCCACTCGGTTTCCCAACAGGAAGAGTAGCATCATCTGCCAGTTTTCTCACCGTAACCAGGATCGTCGCATTCCCTTTGGATACCGCTTTCCAGTAAATAGTCAACAGGTGGAAATCGGATTTGGGACCTTTCCCCGATGTGTCAAACCCGGCTGCCACTAATACTCCCGGATTATCTGCATTTGCAGCTGATAAGAAACCACCCGGACCCGCGATTACTCCATTGCTCCCCCTGGATTTATCAATGGTAATAAAGTCCCTGTTAAAGTTAAAATTGATCCCGTATGCAGCAATCTTCTGGGCACCGGTATTTACATGAACCTCTATCTCGAATGGTGAACCGGGATGAACAACAATGGGGTCCGGTTCAATCCATACATCCCCGGTTCCCGGGGGGGCCGGCGGTGCTGTTTTCCCGGGCGTTACAGTGGCTGCTGCTGTCGGGGCCAGGGTTTTCGCGGGTGTCGCAGTGGGAGCTTCTGTTTTCAAAGGCGCAGGCGTTGCAGTTTTCGTGATCCTGACCGGTTTCTGTGTCGGTTTACTTATGGGTAAATCAGGTTCATCCGGTGCACTTGTTACCCTTTCTTCCGGGGCTGATGTCCGGTAAGGTGCATCGGTAGGAGTACCCGGTTCGTATGACTGGTATTCATCATGATATGTATCAGGCCGGTCATTGTCATTTTGGTCATAATTATTATTCCGATTATTATAATCAGGTTGATAATTGCCATTGTTTTCAGAAGAATTATCTTCCACTTTATTCATTTCCGGGGTATACGGCGGTTCAGTGCTCCATTTTTCATCATAATATGCTACGTTCGGTCCGGGGACATATTCCTTTTCCACAATAGTAACCAGTCCATCCTGGGTTTTAAGGTTTTTGACAGGAGACGTTCTATCATCATTCAGATCACGGATAGTTAAGCTTAACTTTGTTTTACCGCTTGTGAGTGCCTTCCACTGTATGGTGAATAGGTGAAGATCCTCCCCGGGCCCTTTACCGGCAGAATCAAATCCGCTCACAAAAAGAATACCCGGGTCCCTGGCATTTACTGCTGCAATAAATCCATCGCTCCCGGAAATCACCCCATTATCACCGGTATTCCTGTTTACATCAAGCAATGCATCTGAGTACTCAACGATAATACCAAAGGCAGCAATCTTCTGTTTTCCCGAATTCACATGAATTCCAGTGGTAAAATACGTTCCAGTCTGTACTTTTAAAGAATCAGGTACAAGCCATACAGTACCCGGTTCCGTTTTTTTAAGAGGATTTGAGGTAGGTGCGGGAATTATTTTCTTAAAAGAAGTTGCAGCAGGTTCCATGGTTGGTTTTAATTGCTCTTCTTTTTGGGGTACCGGCTCTTCCTGATGTACAGCGATTTCCTTTTGACCAACATTTACCCTTGCTTCGTTTGAATAACCGGAAACAACCTGTCCTTTAAAAGCATGAACCCGGTAAATGAAAGAAGCTTTTTTATCTGCCGGTACATTATCATCAATATAAAAATAATTTGAAGTGTTTGCAATAATCGTAAAATCCACAATATCGACAGGCCTTCGTTCAATTTGAAACCCGGAAACATCATTATTACTCCCATACCACTTCCATTTTAAGCTGATATGTCCATCATCAGTCATTTTTGCATAGAGATATGCCGGTTTCATCAATTCAAGTTCGGAAGGCAGGGTCGGTTGGCAGGTAAAAATGAGGTATAAGCTTAAAAAAAAACAAATAAAGGTGTAACGAGAAATAAGGTCTTTTTTACATCAATATTTATACTCATCTTTTATATCCTTTAAAATCCGGGACAACAATTTATTCTCTGTCTATATAATATCACACCATCACCAATTTGTCCAGAGTCAAATAAAAGAAAATTACTTGACAGGCTCTATTTTGCACTCTATCCTTGAAGCGGAGTAACGGTTTTGGAAAGGATTCAGGTGGAAATCAGTATAAAAACTGCCCGGCCCTCTGACCTGCATGATCTTGCAGGTATTGACCGTCTCTGTACACAGGGGAAAGGCCTTGTCTATCATTATGAGCGGGATGATTTTTTTGCCCGTTCCAGGGTATATGATAAGTGGAACATTTTTTTTGCCCGGGCAGGGGATACCCTGGTGGGAATGGCAGCTGCCTGCATAAAAAAAGTACATATTGCATGCAAAAACGTTTTTGCGGGATATGTTTACGATCTCCGGGTTCACCCATCCTGGCGGGGGCAGGGGATTTCTTACAAGCTCCTCGAACAGGTGGAAGAATATTTAAAGAATGAGGGTGTAGAGTATGCATATACATATGTACTTGGAGTAAATGCAAGAGCGAAAAAGGTCAGCAAAACCATGAGTATGCATTATACCGGGGAATACAGGGTTCTTCTCTACCCATGTTTCAGGAAACCCGACCCGGGGGTGGAATTAATCACCGGGCATGAACTTTATAATGTTTTGCCGGAGATTGAATCAGGTCTGGCCCATTATGATTTACGGGAAATAGTGCCTGTTTCGCTCCGTTATAAAGAACCGTTCCCTGGTTCCCCTTTTCTTGGCACTTTCCGGCTTTCCGGGTCTTCCGGTACCACAGCAGGTGTATGGGACAGCTCGGTTCTTTCGGCCAAGGTGGTCGACCGTGTTCCTGTTCTTTTACAGGTAGTGAATAATATACCAGACTGGTTTAAAAAAAGATTCAAGCTTCCCTCCATACCCGGACAGGGCGGGAAACTTGTTATCTTGCATCTGATTGATATCAGGCAAAAAAATGACAATCCGGGAGAACTTGTATGTATGGTCCGGGAAATGCAGGGATTTGCCGGGAACCGGGGTGCGCATCTTCTTATGATTCACCTGGATATAAAAGATCCATTATTTATGACCCTTAAAAAAAGAGCTGTCCTTTCCATAAAAGGCCACATACTCATGAGAACACCTGTTGCAGGAGAATTACCGCCGGAATTGAATAGTATTTATCTTGATGTCCGGGATTTTTAACCGTCTGATTTCCCTTGTTTTACTTTTTCCCTGTACCCGGATGGACTGATTCCTTCTATCTGTTTGAATAATTTGCAGAAATACGTGCTGTCATTAAACCCTATTTCATAGCTTATTTCAATAATCCTTAAATCGGATTCCCTTAAAAGCCGTTTTGCTTCCTCGATCCTGATTTTATTTATCAATTGCTTAAAAGAGAGATTATATTTCTCTTTTATAAGACTATATACCCGGGTGGATGATATACCGATCTCCTCCTGCAACTTTATTGTCGATATCTGGGGATCATTGTAATGTTCTTTTATATATTCCCTGATTCGTTCCAATTCCCTGTCCCGGTAATTAACAATTGATAATTGATTGTATTCTGGAAGAAATTTCTTCCTTTTTTTTCTCCCGGATAAGAAGAAAAGCAGGAATATACAATAATATGAGATAAGAATTCCGGCGAGTATGATACTTGATAATTTTAGCGGTTTATGAAAGGCGATTTCTTCAACGACAAGAGAATTAAGTTCCTCTTTTAATGGTGTATTTGAATTGTGAATAAAGTGCATGTCAAAAGAAACCACTTTTTTATATGTTTCCCTTCCTATTTCATTTCTGGATTTTTTCACTTTTTCTTCATACCACCATTCCGGTGTTGCAAATTCATTAATATTAATTCTATATTCATACAAAGTCGGGGAAAGTGAGAGAATTCTTGAATTATGTCTGAGGGTCTCGGCATACCTGTGTCCCAGCTTTGAGGCACCTTCTTCGTATGTTTTAATAAACAATGTAATATCCTGTTTTGTTGCTTCCTTTATCCGTATGGTTATATAGGTACAATCAGACAGATTAACATAAGGCCTTATTTTATCGAGCCAGAAGATAATGAAAACATTCGGATACTCATAACTGCTTTTTTTAAGAATATACTTAAAAGTAAATTTTTTTGAATTATACGTAAAATCCTCGATCGTGGATTTTCCGTCCCAGATGAAATCCGTCAATCCTTCCATATAACAGTTTTCATTTATAACAGGAAAAATATAAAAGGACATATTTATAAAATTCATGACAACAGGTATTGTAAGAAGTAAAGGCAAAAATAAGAAGCATAAAAAGCTGATTTTATAGCCACGTTTCATCTGTTTCTTTAATTTTCAAGGTCAATTTATTTATATAATCATAAAAAAAATTGATTATGTCAAGTTTCCCTTGTAAAGAAAGAAGTCCTCTCTTTTCCCCTAATCCTTAATTATATATATCTTTTCGGGTGAAAAAGTGAAAAGTACCTTATAAATTACAATCGTGGGGGCTGTCTAAAAGTCGGAACGAAGAGCAGACCCATGAAATAACCTCCGACACCCATACGATCAGGAAGTAGAATTTACAAGGGATTAAGAACAATACGTCAATGGTGCCGGATGTGATACATGCGGATAGAGCTTATGGGAATGAAGAGAATATGGCATACATGGAAGAAGAAGGGATAGGAAATTACTTGAAGTATGGAACTTATTGATGTGAGAAGAGTAAGAAATGGCATAAGTCCCGGGTCTTAAGGGAAATAACTTCCACATGCCAAAGATCAATATTTTTATAGTGAAAAAACCCGATCTTAAAATCGCACCCCATCTACACGAAATTCTTGACAACCGCTTTTAAATATGTTATATTTTCAATGTAAGGAGACGAAAGAAAGGTAACCACATATAGGGGGTGTTATGCTAAAGTTACCAGGAGTAAGCCGGTTATAATTTAATAACCGGCAAAAAGAAAAAAGAAACCTTTTTAAGTCTTTTAACAGACATAGTGAAAGGGATGAAAATTACTATTTAGATGAAAATATTCCAAAAAACCGGCATGAGGCCGGTTTTTTTTATATTAATAAAAAAGCATAGTAGAAAAATCATTTTTATAGTACAATTATTATATGAGGTTCTTGCAAGAATACTATATTTACTGCAAGAACCAACCTTAACAACAGCGGAGTATTTTTATTTCCTTTTAGTATAATAAAATAAAAATACTCCGAAGCCTTTTGCGAAAATTCCTTAAATACTATTGAATTTCTGCAAGAGGCTTATATATAAGGAATTACAGCAATGAGTAATGAAAAAAGGATATATGTAGCAGCGACAAGACAGAATGATGGAAAAACCATAACAGCACTGGGCCTTCTTGATGCATTCTGTGATATCTTTCCGAATGTAGGGTATATAAAACCGGTTGGACAGCAGGTAAAATTCATCGGAAACAAAAAGATAGACAAAGATGCAACGTTGATGAGTGAGGTATTTCATATCGGAAGCCAGCTTCCCGATATGAGTCCCATTGCTGTTCCAAGCGGATTTACGAGGAATTACATACTCCATGGTGATGTGGATAATCTAAAGGATAAAATCCTTCATGCATATACCCGTGCCAGTAAAGGGAGGGATTTTATGGTGATAGAAGGTACCGGGCATGCAGGGGTGGGATCTGTTTTTAACCTTTCAAATGCATCTGTTGCAAAACTGCTTGGGGCAAAAGTTATTATTGTAACATGTGCCGGCATAGGCCGGCCTATTGATGAGGTAATGCTTAATAAAGCCTTGTTCGACAGTTTTGGTGTGAAAATAATCGGGGTTGTTGTAAACAAGGTAATGCCGAAGAAGTATAAAGAAATTAATAAATTTACACGTCTTGGATTTAAGCGGAAAGGGATTGATGTCCTGGGTGTCATACCCTTTGTCCCTGTCCTTTCCAGCCCGACAATCCGTCAACTGCTGGAAGATATTAAAGGTGAGTTAATCAGCGGGGAGGATAAAATAGATCAAAGTGTGAGTAAGATGATTGTCGGGGCGATGCCTGCACATACTGCCCTGGATTATTTTAAAGGCGATGTTCTTTTAATTACCCCCGGAAACAGGGAAGATCTTATTCTCGCGGCAATTGCCTGCCCTTTTCTGGGAATGAATACATATAGTGTAAAAGGCATTATTCTTACCTGCGGGGTATGGCCGAACGAAGCAATTATGAAACTCATCAGAAAGACAGATATCCCGATTATCCTGGTGAATGATGATACATTTACCACTGCCCAGAAAATTACCAATCTGATTATTAAAATAAAACCCGAAGATTCGGACAAAATATCCAGGGTTAAACAGATTATCAAGGAATATGTTGATATTGATTTAATCCTGAACAAGTTGTAAGAACCGGATGGTGTACAAATTTTCCATTATTAGCATTTTTTTATAAGAAGATTTCTTCTTCTCTTTTTTTCTTTATGTCTTAATAATCTACTTCTTTTCATAATATTTTTTCCCAATAACCAACGTCAATCCATTTATTAAATTTATACCCCACTTCAGAAAAATGAGCGACTTTTTTAAAACCAAGTTTTTCATGTAAATTCGGGCTTTTTTCATTTGGCAGGGCAATTCCTCCAATAACCGCATGTAAATTTTTATTTCTTAAATCATCCAATAATGTTGTATATAATATAGTACCAATTCCTTTACTTTGCATTTGAAATTTTACATAAATAGTTGATTCAACGGTAAATTGATATGCGGATCTTTCTTTCCATCTGGTTGCATAGGTATAACCGATTACCCGTCCATTTTCTGCATAAACATAAAAGGGCAGGGAAGAGGTAATTTTATCTATTCTATTTTCCATTACATCATATGAAACAGGAATTGTTTCAAATGTAATTATTGTATTCTGAATATAATAATTATAGATTTCACAAATATCTTGAATATCTTTATAATTTACTTCTCGAACCATTGATTCCTCTCATTTTTTTTTAATCCTTTGCCCACCCCAAACGTGTATCGTCCTTGTCCCGGCAATAATTTTTTATTTTCAATATATACAATATATTAACCACTGATGCAAACCATATATTCATCAAATGGATGTATATATTCTTTAGAAATACTGTCAGAACGAATTATAATTGTCGCTGGTCAATTTTGTCCAGTAAGCAAAATAGATAAACGTTGGCCGCCAGGTTAATGAGACCAGTATAATAAAAAAAACCTGGATAGCTTGTTAATTGGGTTGTGGGCTTAAGCCTTCGTTATGCTATTTATTTGAAATAATACCAGCATCTTTTGTTTATACGTGCTTGAAGTACATTTAACAACCCTCGCCGGTACTCTCCATTTCAATTAAATAGTACTCTCAATTTTATTTCCATCCGGATCCAGAATGCAACTTTCATAATATCCATCGCCTGTATATCTGGGGTCGTTGATAACTTTAATCTTAGCATTTTGTAAAATTTCAATCAATTTATCTACTTTTTCCCCAGAGATTTCCCAGGAAAGAAAGAGAAGGAAAAACTATGGATTGGCCGGGTGGATACAGGGACGAAGATTGGCTCCCGGAAGCATACGCAGATTGAATACCATCATATTAAAACTGCAATTGGGGTTCAACCATGTTGAATCC
>JAFGQK010000319.1 GCA_016935735.1 Spirochaetales bacterium
AATCTCCTGGGTTCCTTATAAATATTTTTTAATTAAAAGAGTTTTTAACAGCAAAAACTTAAATTATTCAACAAGAACTAGTTGAAAAAATATGAGATTCGATAATTTTCCCTCATTTCAAATCCAAGCTTCCTGTACAATGAAATTGCAGGGGTGTTACTTTTTTTTACGAACAGGGATACAATCTGCTTTATTTTAAAAATATTTTTTAAAAGCAAGTACATAAGGCAGCAGGCGATTCCTTTCCGTCTTTCTTCATCGTGTGTATACACACCCCCGATCTGGTCGGTGAGAAATCCCCTGGCATTGGTCCCTGCCTTGGCAACCGGAATATTGTTTTTTTCTACATACATAATCAGTTCATGTTTTAACATATTCCTTAAATTGGACAGGCATATCTTTGGATTGAATTTTGAAGGATCGATGAATACTTCTTCAAGTTCATACATTTTCTGAAGATTGTAGAGTTTTTCAGCATCCTTTGGGGTTGCCTTCCTGACCACCATATCATGAAAAGAAAAAAAATCCGGTACTCTCAGTGATTCTTCTGTCACTGTCATTAAATAATAATCTACCTGATGGGATGCCTGCACCGGGAGCATTGCTTCTATTTTAATAACATCATCAAACAAACCCATTATTGAATGGAGCCGGTTCATATAGTGCTGGAAAGAAGAGAAGAAATAATAGAGTATTGGGGAATACTCATTAAGAGAGGGCTGTTCGAGTATTGGAAGAATAATGCCCCGTTGTGTAAGCATGATCGCTTCCCGTATATAATTCTTCTCTTTTTCATAATGAGCCAGGATAGTGCAATCATTGTTAAGTATATGCTGTTTCTGTGTATATTCCCTGAATCGTGAACAGAAAGAAACATATGCCCATTCTTTTCTTAGAATAAGATCCTTGATTTTAGGGAAATCCCTGTTCTGAACTATCTCCCAGTCCATGGACTACCTGTATGCTTCTCCATAAATTTCATCAATGTACTGGGAAGCTGAATGTGCAGCGATTGCACCTTCGGCTGCAGCTATCACAAGCTGCCGGAAAGGCGTGTTTCTTACATCCCCGGCTGCAAAAAGTCCCTTAATTCCAGTTTCCATTCTTTGATTTGTCCTTATATACCCTCCCTCATCACTATCAACCCCAAGCCCCCGGATCAGGTTTGTCTGTGGTATGGAACCGATGAAAATAAAGACAGCATTTACTTCCTCTTCATAAAGGGTATTTTCCCGGTTCTTTAAGAGTTGCACTTTTTTTACCGATGAATCCCCGGTTATTTCCTTAAGTTCCGTATTAAAGCGTACTTCAATATTTTTACTGGCAAGAACCCTACCGGCAAGCGCTTTTTGAGCCCTGAACCTGTCCTTCCGGTGTATGAGAATGACATGACTGGCTAATTTAGACAGAAACATGGACTCATCACATGCAGCGTCCCCGCCACCTACAACAAGCATTTTTTGTCCTTTAAAAAAGGGCCCGTCACATGTTGCACAATAGGAAACCCCTTTCCCTGTGAACTCTTTTTCACCGGGAATGTTCAATGTCCTGTGTTTTGCCCCTGTTGCAATAATCACTGCAAAGGAAGTATATTCCCCGGAATAGGTCTTTATGCGAAAGATATCCTTTTCCTTTTTCAGTTCTGTCACACTATCATTCATGATTTCCGCACCGAACTTTTTTGCCTGCTCTTCCATTTTTTGTGAGAAGATATAACCTGATACAGGCTCAGAATACCCCGGATAATTCTCCAGTTTATCAATAATCATAGCCTGTCCACCGGCAGCTAATTCCTCAAGAACCAGTACCGTTAAATTCGCCCTTGCACCATACTGGGCAGCACCAAGCCCGGCTGCTCCTGCCCCGATAATAATCAGATCTCTATCTGGTTTATTCATACTATCCCCTTAAATAATAAGATTATCATTATTGAATATTATGCAAATTATATATAAATTTGAAAATATGGGAACACAAAAAAAAGCCGTATCTTTTATTTTTTTTCTCTGTATTTCCTCTTTTTTTTCCGTTCCTGCACAAACAGATGAATCAGTCCTCCCGCGAATTCAACCGTTACCTTTTATCCTGGAGCTTGCCGGGGAAGAGCTTCCATTGCCGCTGGACACGGCAATTAAAGCATCCCTTGTTTTTTCCGATGTTCCGGATACCGGCCTGGAACAAAAGCAGACAGAAATAACCGTGATTATTGATAAGATGAAAGAATATATAAAGGACAGGGAAACCGGGAAAGAAAAGGCAGAAGGTATCCTTCATTTTCTTCATAACCAGGTGTTCAAGCACTATACTGAACTTCAGACCAGGGTGGATGTTATCCTGGACAAAGGAACTTTCAATTGTGTCTCTTCTGCTGCTTTATACATGCTCTGTGTAAAAGCGATCGGCCTGGATGTCTGGGGCATAAAGACAAAAGACCATGCATTTTGCCGGGTAAAAACCGGGGAGGGTGAATTTGATGTCGAGACAACAAACATTTACGGTTTCGATCCGGGGGTAAAGAAGGAATTTACCGATAAATTCGGAAATCTTACAGGATATTCATATGTCCCGCCGGGGAATTACTCCCAGAGGTCTGACATAAGCGATCTTGAACTTTTAAGCCTGATTCTCCAGAATCGCATTACCTATCTGAATGATAAGGATAATTATTATGCTGCCTTTGAACTTGCCATTGATCTTAACGGACTTTTTAATGATGATAATTCATTTACAATTCTCACTGCCATGATCGGGAATATGGTCTTCTGGTATTCATCGAGAAAAGAGTATGAACAGGGAATTTTATTCTATGATACGATGATGACTATATTCCCAAATGCCCGGACAGAGGATGTACGGTACAAATTCGTACATAATTATGTACTTCATCTGCTGAACATAAAAGCCATAGATCAGGCCGAACAATTGATAACGGAACGAAATAAAAAAGGCCTGTTCAAAGAAGAAGAGTACAGGGAATTGATGATTTACATAATTCTTGACAAGGCGAATAAACTCTCCGAGGAATCATACAAAGATGCGGTACAATTACTTGATGAATCAATCAAAACATTCGGGGAAGATGAAAGGCTTGTCAAGATAAAAAAGGGGCTTATTAATAACTGGATTGCCATGCATCTGAATAATGAAAACTGGGATCAGGCAGAAGAACTTGCAAATACATTTATTGCAAAGGGAGACATTACGGAAAAGCAATGGACATCATTCATGTCGGTGATCTTTAACGGACGGGCTTTTATAATAGCAGAAGAAAAGGGGTATCTTGAAGCAGCAGCATACCTTAAGAAAGCTCTGGAAATCCTGAAAAATGACAAAACATTGAAAACCAACTATGAAAATTATCTTTATAATTACACGGTAGAAATTCACAATAAAGTTGTTATCCTTATAAAAGAGAAAAAATATGAAGAGGCGATCAAACTCATTAATGAAGGACTTTCTCATGCCCCGGACAGTTCACTGTTGAAAAAAGACCTGGAGAAAATACAAAAGGTTGTGGAAGGGTAAAAATGACAGCTAAGCAATTGACTGTAATTAAGCAGATGTAATCCGGATAGCCGCAGGGTTATAATCATTTTTTGATAATTCTCCCATGGAAAAATCATTTTCCCATCCGACATTAACTCCAAATCTAGAAAAAACTTTAATTATTAATGGAATAGTGGATAGGGGAGGGTATAAAAAAGAAAGTACAGGGACATTTACTACACACCTGGTTAAAGAAAGGATAGCAGAATTTTTAGCTGAAACACAATTATTGCGAGATATGAAATCTAAATCTTCTTAATGTGTTATAAAAATTCTAAAAAAATTAATGTTGGCAGGCCTTTAATTTGACGTTTTAGCTGAGACTGATTAAAGATTTTATCGATGAGATGAGATTTGTTGACATTTATTCAACCTGCAGGAAACTTAAACATATCATTTATCATGTGCAACAGATTTCTACACTGCCTGTACTTTTAGTTCTACGATACTGTTTAAAAGAACTAAGACATTGATGGAGGGATATGAGTGTTGTGATCATACCTACTCGTACAAAGATAGGCGGGTAGAAAAATGAATGGAGAAATACCGGGAGTTTGATGAGTAACAAGGCTGTTTTATTCAACAAGGTCTTTCCGAAATTAGCTTGACATTTACTTGCATAGGGTGTGCTGGCTTTTTAAGTATTTCTGAAAGACTAACAGATGTTAGGTGAATTCTGTTCAGGGTTAATTATTAATCATGCGGCTTGATCCATCCATATATACCTTCATATCTATATCCGAATAACCGAATTATCAAAAATACCAGTTTAAGCTTGCAGATAAAACATCAACATGATATGGTTATACTATGAGAATATTAGGTATACACAGTGATTATTGCAGGGTTGTAACAAAGGAAAAGGCGATAGAAGGGGCAGACAGGTTAAATGAGGAAGATCATATTATCAATATAGATCATGATTGCCTGGTTATTTATATTGCCGTGGAAAAGGGTGATGAAGCCTCACCGGAATCAATTGTTCATCAATTTGTAGAGAATACAAAAGAAAAAGTGAACCAGTTACAGGTAAAGGATATCGTATTGTATCCGTATGTTCACTTAACAGAAGAACCGGGCAGCCCCCGGATTGCAACCCGGACCTTGCAGATGATAGGGCAGGTACTTGAAAATGAATATCATGTCGTCACCGTACCCTTTGGCTGGTATAAAGCCTTTGAAATTTCATGCAAAGGCCATCCTTTATCCGAATGGAGTGCACGTTTTGTACCAGATAAAGAAGGTCCCGGCATAATAAAAAAGGAAAAAAAAGAGAGGAAAAGCGGTTCCGAGTTTGTCCGCTGGATTGCTGTGGATCTGGATGGAAAAGAATATGACGTTACAGCAGAAAATTTTAAAAATGCATCTATCTGGAATAAAAAAGAAGAGGTGTATAAGATACTTAAACAATTCGTGGCAAATGAATTCGGATTCAAATCAGATACAAAGAGAATTCCGAAGCACATCACCTTCATGCAACAGCATGAACTTGTGGATTATTGTGATGTCTCGGAAAAAGGGCATTATAAATGGTACCCGAAAGGATTTTTAATTCAACAGCTCATTCTTGATTATGGTAGGCGTATTGCTCATGAGTGGGGAGCCCTTGAAATGAAAAATCCGCTTGTTATTAAAGGGGATTCCAATATTGTCGGACAGCTTATGGGGGAATTCCACGAGAGGGATTACCAGGTGGATGGCGGCAGAGGGGTCTGTTATTTAAGGTATGCGTCAGATCCCCTTGGGTTTCCGTTTATGCAGAAAGTCCGGTTTACGTACAAGCAGTCACCGTTAAAAGTCTATGAAGAGGCCTCCTGTTTCCGGAATGAACAGGAAGGTGAGGTGAGCGGACTTAAACGTGTGCGTAATTTCATGATGACAGATATGCATGCTGCCTGTGCAACGGAAGAGGAAGCGAGAAAGGAATTCAGGGAATTATCTTTTAAATTCGCAGATTTAATGAATACGATTATTGCTAAAGGCAGGTGGGTCCTGGGCTGGGAAGGGACGGTGGATTTTTATGAACAGAATAAGGAGTATCTTATCAACACCGGAAAAGAAATCGGTGTACCGGCTTTTTTCAAACTTATGCCGCAGATGAGTCATTACTATGCGATAAAAAACGAATACCAGAGTATTACCGAAGATAAATCCACCATCCAGGTATCGACAGTGCAGTGGGATGTAAAAGACGGGCCACGGTTTAATATTGGTTTTATCGATGAAAAAGGGGAAAAGCATCCCTGTCCGGTGATTATACATGCCTCCAGTTTCGGTTCAATTGAAAGAACCCTCTGTACTTTACTGGAAAATATAGCGATTGATGTCCAGGAACAGATCCCGGCAATGTTTCCTTACTGGATTTCTCCAATCCAGGCCAGGATTATTCCGGTATCGGATAAATTCCTGGATTTCTCCATAGAGAGTTGTCGTCATCTTAATTCCCGCCAGATACGCTGCGATATAGATGACCGGGACGAAACAGTGGGAAAAAAGATACGTGAGGGTGAAAAAAGCTGGATACCTTATTTACTGGTTGTGGGACAGAAAGAACAGGATTCCGGGATATATACAATCCGTGTAAGGAAAGACAACACCCATGCCCAGATGAACCTGGAGGATTTTATCAACCTGACGAAAAAGGAGCAGAAAGGGCTTCCATGGAGACCCCTTCCCACAACAGAACGAATCAGTCAGAACCCGGTTTTTTTCGGTTAAGAGAATAAATAACCACCTTTCTGAAAATTATTGCTTTAGGGTGTTAAGGGCATGGAAATCCGGAAATCAAATCGACATAATACTGTGCAATAAGTTCATGACGGTTCATATGAAATGCATAAGTACATGGCTTCAGGGCTGGAAAAATTTTAAGCAAATGTTTTTGGTGGAAGTGATGAGGGGGAAGAAGGTGTTTTACATATAGAAGTCCCTGTATGGGGAAAAATGCAAGCAATAGAGAGCATATTTTTGGATTATCCATATAATTTCATTATTAAATTCAAACAATTGATGAATGTACGTTAATAGAAAACGACTATTCCTTGTGTCTTTTTGCCATCTTCTTATTATCGTTACAAGTTTCCTGACCCACCTGTCGCCATACTTCTTTATAAAATCCACATACCCCGAAATCAACCACCTTAACAACTGTGCAATACTGAAAAAGTTCAAGTCGTCATGGAGCATTTTCAACCTTCTATATATATAATCAGGAAGGTGGATAGTAACATGCTTCCGTTTTACCTTTATATCTTCATTAATTAATTCATACCTGCTTTCCCTCTGTACACCAAACATATGTTCCTTTTCAATAACAGTAAAGAATTGTAATAAAATACGGTTTATTGTTTCAGCCATATTCCTGGTTTTCTGGAACAATTCAAGCTTTTTTAAGTCGTCAATCATTTTCGTGTCCATTTTAAAGTGGAAAATAGTTATCTTAACTTCATCTTCACTCATAAATTACTCCTTTCAAGACATGGATATTCCGAAACCGGATTTTCTCCCGGTTTTTTCCAGCATTGTTGTATTCTGTTTTCACTTTATATAAAGAGGTAAAGTTACTTCCTGCATTGCTTTTTTATACAAAAAAATAATTTTTTCTTACGTTTTCAAGTACCTTCTTCTTCAAAGGCAGCAATTCCAGGTGAGATTTTTTTTCATACAATATTAAGCATTGAAATGACCCGAGATTGGAAAGGTTCATCGACCCAGACCAGTTGGTGAGTGAATTAAGCTTTGCGGATATCGACGTCAAAAGATTAAGAAAAGTTTATCATAGTGGATATTTCAGCGGGGTTTAATATATCAAGATAGCGACAAGCTGATTAACCGGATTACACGAATTTTCCTGACAATTTGGGAGGAGGGGGCTTTCCAATTACCCCTATACGATGTATCATAATCCAAATCAGCCGCTATTCTTAGTATTTTTTTTCTATTCCGTATTTTTTCCTTTTTTCTTATCTTTTACGGAAAGCAGTATTTTGTGTTACTATGGGCGAAAATCTTGGTATTATTCCAGGATTTTCCGACCCGTCGGCAATTGCCGTAACACTTGCGTTGGCCGGAACATTCCTGAGTGTGATGGAATTGCAGGTCATAGAGTATTTCCTTCTTTTCTTGTTTTGGGTTGTGGGTATAGCCAACGCTGTGGTACCAGGTTAATTGTGGAGCCGGCGCCACAATTTTATCAATTCATTTTCTAACTCCAGTTAAGTTTATGCCAATAGAACATGAAGAACTTACTGAAAAAATAATTGCAGCATTGCTGATTTATCTTATTGCCAGAATGCTTCCCGGTAATGCATCCTGATTATTTCGTCTTTTGTCAATAACGGGAGTTTATCGACAATCGCCTGGGCCGTAATCAGCCGATCAAATGGATTTCTTGTCCATTTTATATCCAGCGCAGCTTTAATAATTTTCAAAAAAGCTGTTTCCGAAACTTTTAAATCAATACTTTCCGCTAATGCACTAATTATCTTTTCAGCCCGTTCTTCGAGTCTGCCAATCTCAAAAAGATACTCAAGTTCCAATATGACTGCCGGGGAAATATATAAATCATTTTCATCAATAGCGATTTTAACATCTTGCGGGAAGATATCACTGTTGTTAATATACAACCAGACAACAATATGTGTATCAAGATAAATCATAATCCATTGTCTTTCTGCCATTCTACAGACCAGTCCATACTGACAATAGATTCAGGATCTCCTTTTAACACATCATGTTTTTCCAGTCTTTCGAATTTACTTATTTTTTTTTCGGGGATAATTTTTAATGTATAGCCATTACGTTCAATTTCAACCGGAATTCCGGTTTCTATAATCTTATCCAGTATATTATATAAATTTTGACGAAGTTTTGTTGCAGTTATTGTCATATATCCTCCTTCATATATTATAAATATACCACTACAACGTACGTTAATCAATAACAATATGTACGTTATGTATCTGCCTTTCTTTATAGTGTCCGGGGACTTTACGTTAGAGGGGCTGGGTGAATAAAGCGGTTCTTCCCACTTACTCCCCTACAGCAAAGCGTATTGAAAATGTTGTCCCCCTGTTTTCCTCTGTCTGGACGTGAATGACTGCCCCATGAATATCCAGGATACGTTTTGCAATGGTCAATCCAATACCGAAACTCTTCGTATCGTGACGTGTGGGGTCAGCACGAAAGAATTTATCGAAGATCCTGTCTTTTTTTTCCCCGGGGATACCCGTACCTGTATCTTCTATCGATATCTCGACCGTATTGTTTTTTTTACCGGCATGTACGGTGACATGCCCTCTGTTCGTATACTTAAGGGCGTTTTCAATGATATTATAAAAAGCAATATACAGGATTTCTTCATCGCCATTAATGGTGAGAGGTTCATCCACCGGGGAGAGGGTAAATTCCAGTTTCTTCATCTCGGCAATACCCTGTAGATTATTCATCACTGATTCCAGAAATCT
Source organism: Spirochaetales bacterium (assembly GCA_016935735.1). GTDB lineage: Bacteria > Spirochaetota > Spirochaetia > SZUA-6 > JAFGRV01 > JAFGRV01. The sequence goes on from JAFGQK010000319.1 coordinate 9,012, forward strand.
CCTGATCTGAATCGATGTGGGATTGAACGCACACAGGTTGGATTCAAGGCGGGACAGGTATAAAAGCTTCTGTATGAGCAGGCTAAGGTAATAAATGATCTCCATGGATGCAGAAATCCTGTCCATTTCCTCATCCGTAAGGCCCGGTTTGTTTGCAAAGAACTCGGTATTTAATTGAAGGATGGAGAGGGGGGTCTTGAATTCATGGGAAACATCCGAGATAAACTGCTTTTCCATGATAAAGGCATTTTCTATCCGGTCAAGAAGATTGTTGATGGAAAGAGATACCACCCCTATCTCGTCCGTGCTGTTCTTTTTTATGGTGATTCGCCTTGAAATGTTCCGTTCGGATATGGAGTTCATTTCATGAATGATTTTATTAATGGGATTAAGGGAGTACCCGGCATAAAAAAGCCCAATGGGAATAATGATACAGAGGGAGATGAAAAGTGAAATAATCACATTGACCAGGGTTTTCTTAAGATACTCACTATTCCTGTTATCGGGGATGAGTGTGACAAAAAAGTATGTTCCTTCCGTGGTGTGAACCCTGGTAGTTCTGCCGGCACAATGGAAAATATAGTTTTTCTCACCTGTATAGAACTCATTTTCCCTCATGGGTCTGTATTCTTCCGGTGGGGTGATATCCCGTGCCTTAAAGTAATCCACTCCTGCTTTTATGTTAATGGAAAAATGTTTTTTATTCAGGAATGAGGAAGGATCGGGCAGGGGGAAATCTTCTGCAAATGGTGTCTGCATAATAACCTGCATTTCCCGGGTGTACAACGCAAACCATGTCTGCAAACTCAACTGCCTGGAAAAATTGTCCCTGTCCCTTATCTCCGTCAGCCGGTGAAGCAGGTGTTCAATATCCCCCGGGGTTCCCGGCCGTCCATGACCGAGAAGGCCATTCGTAAATTTATCCAGGTTTTCATATGTTTCCTGCCGCAGTACGGAATAGAGCCTGTACTGGTACCAGAAGGAAAGTGCCAGGATAAGGACAAAAAGAATCAGGGTAAAAAAAACCGTAAGGCGTGTCCGTATCTTCATTCTTCCTCTTCCTCCGAAAGAATGAATCCGAATCCGCGTTTTGTCTTGATGTATTTTTTCTTACAGGCGTTTTCAATTTTCTTTCTCAGGTTGCTGATATGCACATCAATGAAATTGGACATGGTAAAGTAATCCAGGGATTCGCCCCAGATATATTGTGCAATGGCTACTTTGGAAACCACCTTGTTCTTGTTAAAGGAAAAGAACTCCAGGAGTTCGTATTCCTTCTGGGTCAGCTCCAGCCGGTTGACTTCCACGAATGCTTCCTTTTTATTTGTATCCACAGTCAAACACCCGATGGTGATGATATTGGATGCGAGGTCATGGTTACGCCGGGTAATACTCCTTACCCGTGCCAGCAGTTCGGATGCTGCAAAGGGTTTTGTAATATAATCGTCACTTCCAAGGTTAAGGGCTTTTACTTTGTCCTCCACCTGGCTTTTTGCCGAGAGTACCAGGACAGGAGTATTCACCTTATTGGCACGCAGTGCTTCCAGAATCTCGAAGCCGTCCATGCCCGGGAGCATGAGGTCGAGGATGATGAGATCGTAATTCCCTGTACGTGCCAGTTGGTACCCTTCCTCGCCATCATACGATGCTTCAAAATTATAATTCTCCGATTTTAAGATGTATGAGATATTATCCGAGATTCTTATATTGTCTTCGATAATCAGAATTTTCATATACTTCGGTCACTTATCCATCTGGCATATCACTACTCGTATTTTAATGCATCAATCGGATCAAGTCGAGCGGCTTTTCTTGCAGGGAAAAATCCGAAGAATACCCCGACAGAGCCGGAAAACAGGAAAGAGAGGATAATAATACCCACATTAATGATCGCATTGATTGAAGTAAATATATTCAGTCCAAGACTGATAATGACTGCAAGGATAATTCCCAGAAGTCCCCCGACAATACTTAAGACCAGCGCCTCGATCAGGAATTGCATTAAAATATCTTTGCCCCTGGCACCCACGGCCATCCTGAGACCGATTTCCCTTGTTCTCTCGGTGACCGATACCAGCATAATATTCATAATACCGATTCCTCCCACAAGGAGTGAAACACCTGCTATGGCTCCCAATAACAGGGTAAGTGTAACCGCAGTGCTTGTAGCCATCTGGATAATTTCATCCTGGGTGCCGATAGTAAAATCGTCCCCCTGGCCTGGTTTGAGTTTATGTGAAATTCTCATCGCTTCTTTTATTTCCGTTTCACAGGTACTCATAAGTTTTTCACTCCATGCACTCACGTAAATAGACCGGATAAACCTTGAGCCGGATAAACGGGTCATCACTGTTGCGGCCGGGGCCATAACCAGATCATCCTGATCCATGCCAAAGGAATTTTTACCTTTAGCAGCAAGCACACCCAATACCCGGAAAGGGACGTTCCTTACCCGGATTGTCATGCCTATGGGGTCCTGACCCGGGAAAAGCTGGTCTGCCACTGTCTTTCCCAATACCGCGACTTTTTTCTTTACCCTGTTGTCCGCTTCCGTAAAAAAGGATCCATCCGATATCTCCCAGTCCCTGATATTGATAAAATCGGGTGAAACACCGTACACCGATGTGTTCCAGTTCTGCCCGTCTGCAATGACCTGTGCTCCATTCTGGATAAATGGGGAAGCCCACCGTACCGAGGGAGCATATTTTTTAATGTTTTCCGCATCATCAAGTGTAAGCCTGTTGGTATCGCCGGAAAGAAACACACCCCCGGTCCGTTCCCTGTTCTGGGAAATAATAAGCAGGTTGGAACCGAGGGATGCAATCTGGTTCTTGATTTTCTGCTGGGATCCTGTCCCCACGGCAACCATGACTATGACGGAACCAACCCCGATAATGACACCTAGTGAAGTGAGCACACTTCTCATCTTGTTTTTTATAAGATTCTTAAAAGCGATCTTTATGGTATTGGTAAGTTTCATGTTTCTTCTCCATTCCCGCCCGATAAAAGACTACCATTATTTTTCCGGTAATGTCCCTTTCCTGCATTATCAGAAGTGATACGTCCATCTTTCATGAACAGAATCCGTCCTGCCCATGATGCAATATCATTTTCGTGTGTAACCAGGATAATGGTAATCCCCGATTCATTCAATTCCTTAAAGATAAGCATAATATCTTCCGAAGTCCGGGAATCGAGGTTGCCGGTGGGTTCATCCGCCAGAATCAAGGATGGGCTGGTGATAAGGGCCCGGGCAATAGCTACTCTCTGTTGCTGCCCGCCGGAGAGTTTGTTTGGTTCATGATACATCCTGTCCTTTAACCCTACACGGGTCAATGCATCCATTGCTTTTTGTTTTGAATCATTTAAGGATATTTCCCTGTTATAAAGCAGGGGGAGTTCCACATTTTCCAGGGCTGTTGTCCGTGGCAGAAGATTGAATACCTGAAATACAAAGCCTATTTTCCGGTTTCGTACCCGGGCGAATTCATCACCGGAAAGGGATTGTACATTGATACCTTCTAAAAGGTATTCCCCATCTGTAGGCCTGTCCAGGCATCCGAGGATGTTCATAAGGGTTGACTTCCCGGAGCCCGAAGAACCCATTACGGAAACGAATTCTCCCCGTTGTATTACCATTGAAATACCGTTTAATGCATTCACTTCTATATCTCCCATCCGGTATTTCTTCCTGATATCCTTTAACTCTATAACTGCATCATTCATAAAATCCTTCTTTCTTCTTCCTTAATCCTTCTTTCTTCTTCCTTAATCCTTCTTTCTTCTTCCTTAATCCTTCTTTCTTCTTCCTTAAT
>JAFGQK010000042.1 GCA_016935735.1 Spirochaetales bacterium
ATCAATGCTTGAAATTTATACTTTAACAATGCCTGTAAAAAAAAAATTTTTACAGGCAGGAAAAGAAAAAATGTTAGAAAGAAATTGTATAAAATTTATAATATCTGGAAACGGGAGGGCACTATGGTAAATCCTATTACGAATTTAAAGATTCTCTTTAAAATTTTATTAATCATTATTAATATAGTGGTTTTTATGATTATCCTGGCTGTAATAATGAATATGGGAATAAATTCCCAGAAGCAATTGATGAAAGAACTTGTCGAAAGAAGATTTATGCTCTATGAAAAAAGCGCCCAATTGACAGAAAAAATATATAAACATGACACAGACTTTGAAATGTTACTGTTAAAAAGTGATAAAGGTATTGATCCTGTGGCAGGAAAAGCGTTTAAGGACAAAACAATAAAAGCACTGGATCCTCTATTGGAAGATTTGAAAAAAATAATAGTACTCCCTTATATTTCGGAACAGGAGAAATTCATGTTCGAAGCAGTGAACAAAGAACTCCAGCAATATAAACAGACAGGCATCTCAATTACTGCAATAGGCCAGCTCGGAGGGAATAATGCATTACTGGCAACAATAAAACAGGGAAGGGAAGCATCTGCCAAAATAAAGGAAATTTCCTCCTCATTACAGGAATACGAAAGCAATAGAATAAATGAAATAAAAACCGCTTCTTTAAGCCAGCTCAACAACCAGGTTATCTTTTTCAATGTAATCTGTTTTATCAGCATCATCATCCCGCTTCTCATATCGTTCTTTATCGCAAGGACAATTGTAGTTCCCATTCATTCACTTGTTACTTATTCGGAAAAAGTGGCAAACGGGGATTTGAGTAAATCATTTATTATCAAATCAAAAGATGAAATGGGAATCCTTTCCAGTTGTTTTGAGAGGGTGGTCATGTATATAAAAGACTTTATCAATAATATGAAATCACTCCAGGAACAAAACATAGAGGTAAAAAATGAACTCGTTTCAAGCACCTCGGAAACCTTTGCGGCTATAACGGAAATCAGTACAAACCTGAACTCTTCTGTATCTATGCTTAAAAATTTAAATGTAACGGTCGAAGTCTCTGTAAAAACATCCGATGAAATTTCCAGGATTGTTGCGGAATTCAGAAAACATATTGATGACCAATCTGCATCCGTTGTCCAGTCTTCCACCTCCATTGAACAGATAATCAAGTCCATCAAAAAGGTGGCGGATGCAAGTAATGTACAATCAAAAAAATCAAAAGAATTACTGGATATTACCAAAACCGGGAGAGAAAAAATGGAAGAAACCAATCAAAAGGTAAAAGAAATGAATACCATTACCGAAGATATGGTGGAAGCCATCGACATAATCAAGGACATTGCAGAACAGACAAACCTGTTATCCATCAATTCGGCAATTGAGGCTGCTCATGCAGGTATCCAGGGAAAAAGTTTCGCCGTTGTTGCCGAGGAAATACGGAAGCTTGCAGAATCATCCACTATCAGTTCCAAAACGATTTCCAACAGCCTGAAAAAAAATATAGAAATGATTAAAGGACTGCTGGAAGCAAGTGATAATACGGCACATTATTTTAAAACCATTGGCGAAGAAGTCCAATCGGTTGTTTCCACCTTTGAAGAAATTTCTGCAGCAATGCAGTCATTAGCCTCGGCAGGAAACCAGATATCCATATCAATTGAAAATCTAAGAAACCTGACAAGTAATGTACAGGATAATTCAACGAATATTGAAGATAAGATGCAAAAAATTAAAACATCGATTATTGAGGTTGATAATATTACATCCGAGGTCGTTAATGCAATTACGGAAATCAATTTCGGCGCCCAGCAGATAAATAGCGCCATGTCACAGTTAAACCGGAATGCAATCATGATAGAAAATGGGATTACAGAAACTTCAAAAAAGGTAAATATGTTTAAAACCTGATTATTGAGCAAGCATCTTCTGTATCATATTTACAAATGAGTTCATATCCCCTATATCGAGGGGAAGTATAACTTTCGTACTTGCTTTGGCCAGGTTTTTAAGCCTGGAGATATATTCCTCGGCAATACGAAGTGTTACCGCATCGTCCCCCCCTTTTTCCTGTAATGAATCCGCCACTTTTGAAATCCCGAAAGCCGTCGCATGGGCAATTGCTTCAATCTCCTTTGCTTTTCCTTCGGCCTCATTAATTAAACGCTGCTTTTCTCCTTCACTCTTTAAGATTGCTTCTTGTTTCACCCCCATGGAATAATTAATCCTGGCCTGCATTTCTCCTTCACTTGTTGCTATGACTGCACGCTTTACTCGTTCTGCCTCCATTTGCACTTCCATAACAGAAATAATATCCCTTGGAACAGTTATATTCTTTATTTCATACCGTGTCACTTTCACACCCCAGGGATCAGATGCTTCATCAACAGCTTTCACTACATGAGCGTTTATCTGATCCCGCTCTTCAAATGTCTTATCCATATCAAGTTTTCCGATAACACTCCGCATTGTTGTCTGTGCTAAAAGCCGTGTTGCAAAAAGAAATTTATTTATTCCATAACTCGCTTTTTTCGGGTCTACAACCCGTAAGTAAAGAATGCCGTCAACTTCCACCCGGATATTGTCCTTAGTAATACACGGTTGAACCGGAACATCAATGGCCCGTTCCTTTAAATTATGCTTATACCGTACCTTATCGACGATTGGTGCAAGTACATGAAACCCTGCCTCTATTGTTCTTACGTATTTTCCAAGCCGTTCAATCACCATCGCTGTTTTGGCCGGGACAATCTTAATCATTCTCGAAAGTGTAAATAAAACCACTCCCGCTAAAAGAGACCCTAATATCCATAACAAAATCGGAAAATCAGACATATCATACTCCTCCTTTTTCTACCTTTTTACCTTATCCGGCACACCCGGAACAATCCCCTTTTTCTCCATCCCGGCAAAAAGAGACTGGACAACACCTTTAAGATTTGCCAGATCAGAAGGCAGGACAGATGTGTCTGCCTCCGCAATGATATGGCCAAACTCCGTAATAAATTGTTCTGCTATCCGCAAAGCCACGGCAGATTTCCCCTTTGGCTTTTGAATCGCTTTGGCAATTTCAATTATCCCATTTGCTGTTGCTTCGGAAATAACCTCTATCGCGTTTGCATTCCCTTCAGATACATTGACCCGTTTCTGCCGCTCCCCTTCACTTAAATTCACTGCTTCCTGTTTTTCACCCATGGATTTATTTATACGGGCAAGCTTTTCTCCTTCACTCTTTAAAATTTCTGCCCTTTTCTCCCTTTCTGCACGGACCTGTTTTTCCATAGCTTCCTGGACAGTACGGGAAGGAGTGATATCTCTAATCTCATACCGTGTGACTTTTATACCCCAGGGATCCGATGCCTCATCGACGGCCTGGACAATTGATGCATTCAGTTTATCTCGTTCCGAGAAACTTTTATCCAGTTCAATCTTTCCTATTTCCGATCTCATGGTAGTCTGGGCAAGCTGCGCTGTTGCAAACCGGTAATTCTCAATACCATAACTTGCTTTATAAGGATCTACCACCCGAAGATAGAGAATACCATCCACTTCCACCTGAACATTATCTTTTGTAATACAGGTTTGGGGTGGTACATCAATCACCTCCTCTTTTAATGTATGTTTATATGCAACCTTTTGGACAACAGGAATAATGACATGAGGGCCGGCATTCAATGCTTTTTGATATTCACCAAAACGCTCAATAATATAAGCCTCTTGTTCAGGTACAATTTTAATCATTCTGAAAAAAATAATAATACCCAGAGCAACAAGAGCCGGGATTAATACATATTCCATAAGTTACCTCCTTGTTTAATTTCTACATTTTTACCGGAAATTCATCATCATCTGAAAAATGCAGTTTCCTTACAATAAGAGTAAGATTATCCTTTTTTAATATTTCAACAATATCCCCTGCTTTTATATTTTCATCATAGGTAATTGCTTTCCAGGTCGTCCCCTCGAAACTGACCCGTCCGGGTTTGTTTTGATTGATCGGTTCAATCACCTCGGCAGTCTTACACACAAACTCATCTTCTCCTGTGTCTTTTTGTACTTTCCCCTTAAAAATTTTACTAAAGAATTTTCTAAAAAACCCAAGTGCAAACCCGGAAGAAATGAGCCAGATAATAAGCTGAAGTATAAAATTATTCCTTAATGCCGGAATAAGCCATGTCAATGCAGAAAGGATAATTGCCCCAACACCAAAAAAGAAAATAACAAACCCGGGAATAATAAACTCCACCCCGATCATTAATAGCCCCGCTATAAGCCAGATGAGAGCTATATATGAATCCATATACAGACTCCTTTACTTAGAAATGGTCTGGCAGAACAATTTTCATTCCAGGCCGGTAAAAACAAAAATAATGATAATATACAGATCATTATCTGTCAATGACAATTCTTATTTATCTGTGTTTAAAATTCCTTTCATACAGGATCATTTCTTTCTTTTAAATAATCTGAAAGCCGATAATTCAGATTTGATGCCTGCAAGCTTCTCCCTTTCCCCGGAATCATCCTTTGCTTTCTTCAGATATTCTTTTATAAATCCAATGAATAAAGAAATAAAAAATGCTGAAATGGTAACGATAATACAAATAATCACGCGGCTGGGCCTGATTTTTCTTTCAGGTACTGCCGCATCTTCTATGACCAGAAATGGATCTGATATATTCATTTCTTCTATATGTGCAGCTTCATATTGTTCACGTAACATCTTATAAACCGAAGCCTGTATAGAAAGCTCAAGCTCAAGATTAAGGTATTCCCGTGTTAATTCCGGAATAACATCACTGGGAAGAAACTGGTCCGAATAAATACCTATCCCTTTTTCTGTTTCTGTTATAATCTGTTTTGCATTTTCAATATCCTTTTTCTTCCGTAGAACCTTTGGATCGTTTTCCGAAAAATATTCAAGCAATTTTTTCAATTCCAGTTCATTGCTGACAAGTTGGGCTTTCATTTTAGATAAATACTCAATTGATTGCTTTGTCTGAAGGGATATATCAATAATTCCATGTTCCTTTTTAAAAGAAATTATCTTATCCTGGATTTTTCTGTAATTCTCTTCCGTTACCTGAACACTTTCTTCAAGGAATTTTATCTTTCTACTCAAAGATTTGTGGGATATCTCGTTATATTTTGAGACTATTTCCTCTATTGCCATTTTTAAAACATCTGTTGCAAACACAGAATCAATATCCTCAAATCCTAGAGTAACAACAGTTTGTTCCAGGTTAACTTCAAAAATCATTTTTCCCATGAATAATTCCCGGGATGCAGTAACCGGATATTGTTGAATATTATATCTTTCTATAAAATTAAATTTGTTTATTATTTTGTCACGTATTTCATTCAATTGCAATAATTCCTGAATAAATTTACCTGTATTCTGAGTTCCCTGGTTCATAACACCAAGAAGCGCACTCATTTCCTGGGCTTTTATCATAGTCGAAAATTTCCCGGTATCACTATCACTACCAGGGAGGGTTATCAATATTTTAGCTGTAGATCTAAATTCATTGGGAAGGAGATTAAAAGGCGAATCCGGAGGAATTATCAAAGATATTATTGAAATTCCAAGTATTAAAACAAAGGTAATACCGGTAACAAGAAATATCATTAACCTGTATTTTAATAATACAAGAATTATATCCAGTATATTAAATGAATTCCCATTTTTATTGTTTTCTTTCATATCCATCCTACTTTATTTTATTTATCACTGCCTAAGGCATGATTATGATACCTAAATGAATAGAAATTTATCTTTTCCTTCCTTTATATCTATATTGCACCCTTATTTTTTTATACAACCCATCACCTTCACTTATTGTTTCTACATCCTTTAAATCATTTAATGCAGTATGAATAAGTCTTCTTTCAAAAGGATTCATCGCTTCAAGAAGAATCGATGAGCGTGTTCTTCTTACCTGATTAGCAATCTTCTGTGCATAAGATATTAAGCTTCGCTCTCTTCTTGATCTGTAGTCTTCTGTATCAATAATAAGTCGTGGTGACTTTTCCGCTTTCATCTTACCGGCATAGACATTTACCAGTAATTGAAGTGCATCAAGCGTTTTACCTTTTTTTCCAATAAGAATTCCGGAATAGTGGCTTTCGATATCAAAAATTATCCGTTCGTTATCTTTTGATTGTATTTCAACATGTCCATGAATCCCCATCCTATTAATAATTTCTGTTAGAAATTGAATGATTTTTTCCGCCAATTCCCCATTATTGTTCCCATTTACCTCTTTATTAATTTTACCCTCACTTTTATCTTCTTCTGCATCAAAGTATACTTTTATTTTAACTCTTTTTTTCCCAAAAAGAAATTTCGGTTTTAAATCTTCAATAACCTCGATCGTTATTTCATCACGTTTCACACCTAATATATCCAGAGCATTTTCTATTGCCTCCTGCTCTGTTTTACCTTCAAATTCCTGTATCATAATTGATTAACTCCTCTATATATACCAAAATTATATATTCTTTTATTTTCTTTTATTTTCTTTTCTTCTTTATCACATTCCCTTTCATCGTCTCGGGTATATTCTCCTTCTTCTTTTTCTTCTGCATCGTATTTGTAAAAATCTGCTGGAAAAATGAAATGAGACTCTGAACAGTCCAGTATAAAACAACACCAGATGGCATATTATAACAGATTACAAAGAACATAATCGGCATTGCATAAAGAAGAATTTTCATCTGGTTCGAGCCTGCTGATGCGGTTGGGGTTTGGGTGAATTTCTGTTGAACGAACATCATTCCTGTCATAACAAACGGAAGTATATTCAGGTGTGTCCAATTAACAAAAGGAATGGAAAATGGAAAACGGAATAAATTCTCTGGAGAAGAAAGATCATTTATCCAGCCAGAAATAAAAACAGCCCCCCTTAATTCAAATTGATCTCTAAGCATTGTAAACAATCCAATAAAAATAGGAATCTGAATAAGCCATGGAAGGCATCCTGCTAAAGGATTAATATTATGTGCTTTATACAGGGCTGCTATTTCCGCCTGCATCTTCTGGGCATTATCCTTGTACCTGGCTTTTATTTCCTCGATCTTTGGATTAAGCTCCTGCATTTTTGTTGTTGATTTAAATCCCTTCTGCGTAAGAGGAAAAAAGACAATTTTTATTATAATAGTCATAACAATAATCGCAACACCCCAATTACGAATAATTCCATACAGGAAAGTCAAAAGCCATCGTAAAAGAACAACAATCCAGTCAAAAAAAATATTTTCAGAAATCACCTTCTGGAAATCATTTTTTGAATAGCTTTTTAGTATATCCTTGATTTTCGGCCCAATATAAAACTTGAATTCTTCGTTTATTGTTTGCCTTTTTTCATATGACCTAAAAAAAAACATACTTGACCTGGCAAAAAGTCCGGGTATATTGGTCGTATCAAAACCGGCGTTATTTTCTATTATCTGTCTTGGCGGATCGGCAATAACAACAAAATATTTTCCTTCAATTGCTGCCCATGAGATATCTTTATCTATTATGAATTTTTTATCTTTGACTTTACCGGTTATATCTTTTCTTTTATCTGCGGCATAGTAAAGATATTTTCGAATTTCGATATTATTGTTATCAATCTTCTCTACTTTAGGCCCAATTTGGGGTCCGAATGTAAGAGTATACATTGTATCCTCGAAATTCAAAGGTAAAGAATAATTATCGACACTTTCAAGCATGATGGTAAGATCAACAATATATGGATCTTTAAAACTGAATATTTTTGTAAGTATAAAAAACATGGAATTATTCTTTTCTCTTACTTCGTATTTCTTAGAAAACCAGTATTCTGTTTCTGACGATTTTTCCTTATTAAATAAAAATACATCCTTTGCTGTATTATACTCCCCGAAAAACAGGGTAAAAGGAAATACATCACTTTTCTCTGATACTACCATATCAATCAGTTCTGGTTTTATATCATCATTTGGGTTTTCATCCAGATCATAATAGTCATTCAATTTGAGATGCGTGATAAGTGCCCCTTTTTGAGAAAAGGTAACAGTATATTTATTAATCTTTATATCTTTTAATTCATCAGACACCAGAAGAATCTCGCCCTCGGATTCCACAGGAACAATAGAGCCTACATATCCAGTCTCTGTTTCTGATTCCTCCCGGGTTATTTCAGAATCCCTGGTTATAGTCTGGGTTGTATCAATCTGCGAAGGCTGTTTCCCACCTAAAAACATCTGAACCAATATATAAATAATAAAAATACCTACTGAAATTACTAATGCTAAAATTGTCCGTTTATCCATGAACACTCCTTTGTTTTTAGTATAAATTACGGAACCGGGTCATATCCGCCAGGGTGAAAGGGATGACATTTTAAAATTCTTTTAATAAAAAGAAAAATACCTTTCATTGAACCGTATTTTGAAATTGCTTCTTCTGCATAATGCGAACATGAAGGATAGAACCTGCACTGGGAAGGAAAATACGGGGATATCATGTTTTGATATATATGAATAAGGAAAAGCAGTATATGTCTCATCCTTTCTCCTGTATTCTTTTTACCTGGCCAGAAATAAAACCATTATCACAAAATAATTTCCTTAACACTGTAAAATATTCATTATATGAGCAACTTCCGGGAACAACAAATATTATAATATCATAACCACTTTTTATAATCAATTTTAGATGTCGGTAGGCTTCCTTTACCAGTCTCTTCTGCCGGTTTCTTATTACTGCATTCTGAAAACCCTTTTTTGCAACTACTGTAATCCGGTTTATCTCATATTTGTTTTCCCTGTATAAAAGATACAATCCTTTATACCTGGCTCTTTTTCCTTCTTTAAAAAGACGCTTAATATCATTTCTCTTACAGAGTCTTTCTTTTCTAGTAAGGCTTTTTTTCCTCAGACACACTCAGTTTTTTTCGACCCTTTTTCCGTCTTCTTTTTAAAATCAACCTTCCGTCCTTTGTCTTCATGCGTTTTCTAAAGCCAAATTTGCGATTCCTCTTTACTTTACTGGGTTGATATGTTCTTTTCATTATTTACTCCTTGCTATCATTATACACTTAAACCTGATATTAGTCCGCATGCTTTATCCACTCACAATTTTATATAATTTATTTGATTATGACTATCTTGTCAACTCTCTTCTTCTTTTTTTATAATACTTATATAAAGCCTTTTCAGGTTATTTTGAAGCTGTTCATCTTTTATTTCATTAAAATTTACTAAATTCTTTTCTACATTATCGTTTTTTTCTATTTTTTCATGTTCTATCTGCTTCTGTTCATCTAAATTCCTCTCTTCTTTAAAACATTCCTGCCTTACACTGATTTTCATAGACTTTATGATAAGTTGAGGAAACATCTTCTGAACATTTTTTATAATAATTTTTTCCCGTAATTTTACCATCTGAAGCCATCCCGGATGATCAACAGCAATAAAAAGACTTTTATTTTTTAGATCTATTATTTTTGTATGTCCATACAGCCTTTTCCCGACAATATATTCCCACTTGTTAAAAAAATGATAGTAATCCTCCCCTTCCCTGTTTTTCTGTAATAGAGTATTCAGAAACTGATTTAAGATATTACCTGCTTTTTCCAGGGTTTCACTTCTCCATTTTCTATATAATATTTCAGAATATCACCTTTTTCACTTTCAATAAATGATTCATCCGGCAAAAAAGTAAAAAAAATCTGTTCATAATCTGTTAATCTCTTGTAAAACATCATTCTTTTCACATAATCAAGTTCAAGTAATACATCATCAACAAGAAGTACCGGTTTTTTCCCGGTTTTTTCATAAAAATAGCGGGCCTGTGCAATCCGGAGAACAATGGAAAGTAAACGAAGTTGTCCCGTTGATGCATTTAATACAAAATTTTTTTTTCCTTCATAAAAATATATTGTATCCCTGTGAGGTCCACTGGTAGTTATTCCGAATTCCATATCAACAGGATACTTTTTATGTAAAATATCTATTACGTTTCCAGGATTATCTGCCCCTTTCCAGGAAGGATAATATATAATTCTTATATCCTTATCAAGACCGGATATTGCTTTATAATAAAATAAAAAGGTTTTATTAAAATCATCAATAAGTATTTTTCTTTTTTTTTGAATTTCAAGGCCAATTACGGCTATTTTTTCATTGTAAATAGAAATCATATCCGTTCTTTTGCTTTTCAAGCATATATTTCGATTTTTTATATTCTTTCTGTAATCTCTTAATAAATCAATAAAAACCGGTTCAAAAAGACTTAATGTCTGGTTCAAAAACCACCTTTTTTGCTCCGGTGGGCCTTTTACAAATATCATATCGTCATGGGAAAAAGCAATACACGGAATATTTTGAATAATTTCCTTTCTGTCATTTATTAATTTATTATCAACTTTTATTTCTTTATTTTTGTTTTTAAATATCTGTACAGAAACTGTACTCTCTATATTATCCGGGAAAAAAAAAGTACCTGTAAGAAAAGCAAAATCTTCTCCATTTTTAATTATTCTCTCATTAATCCTGGTTCTAAATGAAGAACCAAAACAAAGATAATATAATCCTTCAATAAAATTAGTTTTTCCCTGTCCATTCTCACCTATTAAGAATACAACCGGTGAATGAACAGGAATCTCTGAATCTTTTAAATTCCTGTAATGTAAAAATCGAATACTGGAAAAACCCATTATTTTTTCTGCATCGGCATAATAATATGAAGAGAATTATTATCCGGATTCGTTGTTACACTTACTGTTTTATCTGTCTGGGTAAATTGAATGCAAATTTCATCCTCTTTTATTTCTTTTAATGGATCTAAAAGATAAACATAGTTTAATACAATTGTCCCTTCCGGACCACCGTATTGACAGGGAATCTCTTCTTTTGCCATTCCCATTTCCACCTGATCAGATGAAATAATAAGATTATCTCGTTGTGCATATAAATAAATACGTCTTGACTTTTGCTCTACCATTAAAGACACTCTTTTTACTGCATTTTCCAGATTGCTTTTCTGTACAGTAATTTTATAATTCTGGGTTTCCGGTATTACTTTCTGATAATTTGGAAACTTTCCTTCTATGAGATTAGAAGAGAATTTATGACTGCCAAATTTAATAAAAATATTTTTTTCAGTGATTGCAATATATAAATTTCCATCTCCGGGGAGTAATTTTCTTAATATATTTAGTATTTTAGCTGGTATAATAATTCCTTTAATATCATCAAAATTTCCTTTAATTGTCCTGAAAATATAAGATAACCGCCTGCCATCGGAAGCAACCATAATTAACCGGTTATCCACCTTTTCCATATAAACACCATTCATAAAAAATCGTGTTTCATCATCAGAAATTGCAAAAATAGTATTTCCTATCATTTCTATAAGATCTTTTTGAGAAAATTCAAAATATCTATCATGGGAAATTTCCGGTAATTCAGGAAATTTATCAGCAGAAACACTTTTTAAATTAAAATCTATACGTTTAAACCTTGTTTTTATATAAAACATTTGATTGTCACCAATTTCAAATTCAACTTCTCCATCCGGAAGAGACCTTAAAATTTCATAAAATTTATCACAGAAAATAGATATTTTTCCAGGGTGAATTACTTCAACAGGAATAGATGTTTCAAATCCTATTTTGAGATCTGAAGCTTTTATATAAAGACTATCGTTTTCTACAATAAGAAGCACATTTGACAGAATTGAAATGACTGTATGTGATGAAATAACATCCTGTGCGATCGATACAGCTTTTAGTATAATGTTCTTTTCACAATTGAATTTCATAACTATATCCCTTTCATTACTATATTATAAATAATAGTAGTAGTAATAGTATGCACATATAATATGTGGAAAACTATAAGATTTTTTTATCTTATAAAGAATTACATGATTAAAAAAATTAATGATATATTCACAATGTTTCCACATATTACACATTATATCATTTTATTACAATAATATTCACAATGTTTCCACAAAATATTAATATGATATTTTAAACTCTTTTATCGTCCTTATTAAATGGTTTATCGTTGGCTCCAGGGTTGGATCTGTTTTCATATTGTTTTCAATTTTCTGGCATGAATGCATGACAGTTGTATGGTCCCTTCCGCCAAATTCAAGACCAATTTCTGTTGTTGAATATTCTGTCAATTCTTTTGAAATATACATGGCAACATGACGTGGAAAAGCAATTGCTTTTGTTCTCTTTTTTCCTTTCAAATCATTAAATGAAAGACCAAAATAATCGGCAGTTACTCTCATTATTACACTAATAGATATGTTTTTTTGCATGGGATTTGAAAAAAAATCACTTAATTGACGTTGTGCAATCTGTAAGGTAATGTTTTTATTAACAAGATCAGCGTAAGCAATAAGTTTTGTTAATGCCTTTTCCAGATCCCTTACATTTGTTGTAACATTCCTGCAGATAAGTTCTATAACATTATCCGGGATCTTGATATTCTTTTCTTCAATCTTTTTTTTGAGAATTGCTATCCTTGTTTCATAGTTAGGTGGCTGCAGGTCCACATTCAGTCCCCTTTCAAATCTGCTTCGCAGTCTGTCTGTTAATTCTCTTAATTCAGAAACAGGTCTATCACAAGTAAATACCATTTGCTTATTTGAATCATAGAGTGCATTAAAAGTATGAAATAATTCTTCCTGTGTTTCTGTCTTTTTTTGAAGAAAATGGATATCATCAATCAAAAGAATATCAGCAGATCTGTACTTACTTTTAAAGATATGTTGTGTTTTATCTTTAATTGAAAGTATAAAATCGTTTATGAATGTTTCTGCCGTAACATATATAATAGTGATTTTTTTATTGATGTTATATGCATTATTACCAATGGATTGAAGAAGATGTGTTTTACCTAATCCAACACCCCCGTATATTAGACAGGGATTATATGCATTTCCCGGGTTTCTTGATATGGCAAGTGCGGCATTTGCTGCAAACGAATTATTATCGCCAATAACAAAGCTTTCAAATGTATACTCTTTATTAAGTTGTGGATGAAAAGAATATTTATTCTTATTCGGTTTTTTTTTATTTTCCTGGATACTACTATCCGGGGGTGGGGTAGTTGACTGGAACATTTTTTTTATTGTAAAATTAATAGTTATTTTATTCCCAAGAAGTTCAAATATCTTATTTTCTATTTTTTTACTGTATCGCCGTATAATCTGGTCTTTGTAAAAGGAGGAAGGCACTGAAAGATGAATCTGGGATTTTTCAGATTTATCATAATTGATATTTTTAAACCACATCTGGTATTCTTGTTCTGTAAGTTCCTGCTGGAACTGACGAATGGTCTCATTCCAACATTCTTCATAATCCCATGTACCCTCTTTCATACTATCTCCTGTTACAGAATACTTTTATTCAATTTATCCACAACTTATCCACAAAAATAAATATTATAAAACTGCTCTATTTACCATTTCTTCGCCAGTTATACATATATGCATAAAATCAAATAAAATAATTCTTTATGGTATAATTAAATATATGACATATTATTAAAAATTATACACTTCATAATATTATGCGGATAATTTCTTTGTAAATAAATAAATCTAGAATTTATCCACAAGTTATCCACAGAACCTACGTAACAAAAGTATATAACTTTTACGTTATTTTATATGAATGATTTATTTAATGCAAGCCAAATTTATGAATTTTTCGTATTGTTTAATCAACTAAGTTGAAAAGCACCTTATAAATTGCTATCGTGCCTCAACGAATGTCGAGGAGTACTCAACATTCGTTAAGTCCCGATTGTTGTTTAAATAAGGTGGTGTTTTAAAAAGATTTTTTTGTAATAGAAATAGGATAGTTTATATCATTTTTTCCTTTATATATTAGCCAATTGCAAAAATCCAATAATAATTGTATTTTTGCAAGAACCTCACGTATAATAAGCTTAAATTTAACTGATTATGGACCTATACAGTATCCTCCCGTGTTTAAGGGATACTTTACTTTTTTTTCTCTAAATGGTATTATGTCGTACAAGTAATATTTCTATATACAGCATTACCAAATTTTTCGAATATTTTTATAAAATGGAAGGATTTATGAGAGACGAATATTCAGCCCAGAGTATTCAGGTACTTAAGGGCCTTGAGCATGTAAGAAAGCGGCCTGGTATGTACATTGGTTCCACAGGACCAGATGGCCTTCATCACCTGGTGTATGAAGTTGTGGACAATAGTATTGATGAAGCTCTTGCCGGACATTGTACAGAAATTTCTGTAATGATTGGGAAGGGAAATGTTATTACTGTTGTGGATAACGGGAGGGGAATTCCGGTGGATATGCATCCTATTGAAAAGGTAAGTGCCCTGGAAATAGTAATGACAAAGCTACATGCCGGTGGAAAATTCGATAAGCAAAGCTATAAAATTTCCGGGGGATTGCATGGGGTTGGTGTATCTGTCGTGAATGCACTTTCTGAATGGTGTGAAGTCTATGTTAAAAAAGGCGGGAAAGTTTACTATCAGAAGTATAACCGGGGGATTCCGGAAGAAAGTACGAAAATAACCGGGGAATGTGAAGAACATGGGACAATGATAATTTTTAAACCGGATACATCTATATTCGGCGATAATATCTTTAGCTTTGATACACTCTCTAACAGACTCAGGGAACTTGCTTTCCTGAATAAAGGAATAAAAATAAATATTACCGATAACAGGTTATTACAGGAAAAAAAACATCGATTTGAATTTGAAGGTGGGTTAAAATCATTTATTCTTTATCTTAATAAAAATAAAAATGCAATACATAATGAGCCGATTTTTTTTGAAGGAGAAAAAGAAGATATTTATTTGGAAGTTGCACTGGAATATAATGAAACATATGCAGAGAATATATATTCCTTTGTAAATAATATTAATACTAGAGAAGGTGGAACTCATCTTATCGGGTTTAAATCCGCCCTTACCCGGACGTTGAATGATTTTATTAAACGGTTGAAATTGAGTAAAAAAATCGAGGAAAATTTAAGTGGTGATGATGTAAGGGAGGGACTCACTGCTGTTATTTCCGTGAAGGTTCCCGATCCTCAGTTCGAGGGACAGACAAAAGCAAAACTTGGAAACAGCGAAGTAAAGGGAATTATAGAGTCTATTGTAAATGAAAAGCTTACTCTTTATTTTGAATTAAATTCTGAAGTTGCAAAAAAAATCCTTGAAAAATCAATTCTTGCTGCAAAAGCAAGGGAAGCGGCCAGAAAAGCAAGAGAGCTTACACGGAGAAAGAGTTTTTTGGAAAGTACAGGATTGCCAGGAAAGCTTGCTGATTGTTCAGAAAGGGATCCTTCAAAATGCGAGTTGTATATTGTGGAAGGTGACTCGGCAGGTGGAAGCGCAAAGCTGGGAAGAGACAGACAATTCCAGGCAATTCTTCCCCTCTGGGGCAAAATGCTTAATGTTGAAAAAACACGGATCGATAAAGTTATGGCAAATGAAAAACTCCAGCCGATTATTACATCCCTTGGTACAGGAGCAGGAAAGGGTTTTGATATTTCAAAACTCCGGTATCATAAGATTATTATTATGGCAGATGCGGATGTTGATGGGTCACATATCAGGACCCTGATTCTTACATTCTTTTTTCGCTACATGAAAGAATTAATAGAGCGGGGCCATGTTTTTATTGCTATGCCTCCTTTATATAAAATTGCTTCGGGAAAAAAGATTTTTTATGCGTATACCGATGAGGAAAAAGAAAGAACACTAAAAGAAATAAAGGAAAAGGAAGACAAAGCAAATGTTCAACGGTATAAGGGTCTTGGCGAGATGAATCCGGATCAACTCTGGGAAACAACGATGGATCCCTTTACCAGAAGCATTATCCAGGTACAGATGGAAGATGAGATAGAAGCAGATGAAATTTTTACTACTCTTATGGGCGGGGATGTTGAACCAAGACGCAAGTTTATAGAAGACAATGCATTGTTTGTTTCTAACCTTGACGTATAAAAGGAGTTACTATTGGATACAAAAGAAAGCAGGGTAATTCCTGTAGCAATTGAAGACGAAGTGAAAGAGTCGTATCTCAATTATGCAATGTCAGTTATTGTAAGTAGAGCTCTCCCGGATATTCGTGATGGACTTAAACCAGTACACAGACGGATTCTTTTTGCTATGAATGAAATGGGTCTGCGTTCGGATAGGCCATTTAAAAAAACTGCCAGACTTGTCGGAGATATCCTGGGAAAATATCATCCCCATGGAGATCAATCGATATATGATGCACTGGTAAGACTCGCACAGGATTTTTCCGTAAGGTATCCCATTGTCGATGGCCAGGGGAATTTCGGATCTGTGGATGGTGATCCGCCTGCAGCGATGCGGTATACAGAAGCACGGATGAATAAACTGGCAGAAGAGATGCTTAAGGACATAAATAAGGAAACAGTAGATTTTGGCCCGAATTATGATGATAGTATGGAAGAGCCCCTTATACTCCCGGCAGGAATTCCTTTTTTATTAATAAATGGGGGAAGCGGGATTGCTGTTGGCATGGCCACAAATATGGCGCCTCATAATTTAAAAGAATCAATCGATGCTACTGTTGCCCTTATTGATAATCCGGACCTTACGATTGATCAATTGATGAATTATATAAAAGGCCCGGATTTTCCGACCGGGGGAATTATTTTAGGAAAAGCGGGAATCAGAGATGCCTATAAAACCGGAAAGGGCAGGATTTTATTGCGGGCTCGAATTACCCTGGAAACCAATAGACAGGGAAAAGAAACAATAATTATTACAGATATTCCATACCAGGTAAACAAAGCTAATCTTATTATCCAGATTGCCAATTTAGTAAAAAACAAAAATATCGAAGGAATAACCGAAATAAAAGATCTATCTGATAGACATGGTAACAGGATTGTTATTGATTTGAAGAGGGGAATAACACCAAACATTATTATCAATCAATTGTTTACCCATACACACTGCCAGATCGCATTCTGTGTGAATAATGTTACTCTTGTGAATGGGGTGCCGAAACTGGTGAACCTTAAAGAGATTATTGAACATTTTATTGTACATAGAAAAGAGGTGATTATCCGGAGAACCCGGTATGATTTAAGAAAAGCAGAGGAAAGAGCTCATATTCTTGAAGGGCTAAAGGTTGCACTGGACAATATTGATGAGGTTATTGCAATCATAAAGGGATCCAATGATGTAGGAACTGCAAGAATTCACCTCATGAAAAGATTCAAGTTTACAGAGATACAAGCCCAGGCAATACTCGATATGCGGTTGCAGAAACTTACTTCCCTGGAAACAAAGAAGATTGTCGATGAACTGGAAGAGTTAAAACGGCTTATTATTCAATTGAAGGATCTTCTTTCCAGCGAAAAAAAGATACTTGGTGTGGTAAAAGATGAATTACTGGAGATTTCAACAAAATTCAATGATGAACGGAGAACCGAGATCAAAATTGAAGAAGCCGAAGAACTGGATGTTGAGGATTTGATTATTAAAGAAGATATGGTTATTCTTCTTTCTCACAAGGGATTTATTCGGCGTATCCCGCTTTCTGCATATAGACGGCAGGGCAGGGGTGGGAGGGGATCCACATCAGCTTCCCGGGAAGATGATTTTATTGAGCATCTTTTTATTGCATCAACACATGATTATGTACTTTTTATTACAAGTGAAGGGAAAGCATACTGGTTTAAAGTACATGAGATTCCAGAAGGTTCCAGGACATCCCGTGGGCAGAATATCAGAATACTCCTTTCCATAACAAATGACGAGGATATTACCGCAGTTTTGTCTCTGGAAGATTTTTCCAAAGAAAAAACGATTTTTATGGCTACAAGCAAAGGAATTGTAAAAAAGGTTGATTTATCTGCTTTTTCAAATGCAAAGAAAAGAGGTGTTATTGCAATAAACCTGGATACTCAGGATAAACTTATCAGTGCTAAATTAACAACTGGTAATGATGAAATTGTTCTTGTAACACGGAAAGGAAATGCTTTGCGTTTTCACGAACAGGCAGTCAGGGCTATAGGAAGAGCTTCCAGGGGAGTTGCTGGTATCCGGATATCAAAAGAGGATGAGCTTATAGGTGTTTTACCTGTTATTGAAAACGAGGATATGTTTGTTGTATCTGAATTCGGATATGGAAAGCGTATTGAGTATAATAATTTTACCCCGCATAATCGTGGTACCCATGGCCAGATTTGTTATAAAGCTACGGAAAAGAGTGGGGAAATCGCCGGTATCCTTTCAGTAAAAAAGCAGGATGATATTGTCTGTATTACGTCAAAAGGTCATACATTAAAGGTTCGTGTAAAGGAGATTCCTGTCCTGGGAAAAAGCGCCAGGGGCGTAAGAATTGTCGTTATTGATAAACCTGATATTGTTATAGGTGTTGCGCGGGCTGAAAAGGAATAAAATGTTTCACGTGAAACATTTTTACACAGCAACGACTTTCAATACCCCGGGGACCTTTTCTTTAAGGTGTTTTTCAATACCCTGGCTGAGTGTCATCTGGGACATCGGGCATCCGGCACAGGCGCCTTTTAATCTCACTTTCACAATCCCGTTTTCTGTAACATCAACAAGATCAACATCTCCACCATCCGCTTGAAGGGATGTTCTTATTGTATTAAGAGCTGTCTTAACATCATCTTTTAACATTCTTTAACTCCTTAACTATCAAATTACTGATTGCTTTATAAATATATGTTTATCGGTTTCACTAAGTCAAGAAGGTTATTCGGTTTTTTTATTAATGATGGTAATCTTTTTATTTTAATTGTTGTTTATAGATTTCTCTTATTTTATTTAAAATATGAATATATTCATCTGTTCTGTAATCCGGGTATGTCCATTCCACCGGTCTGAAAGTCTTCTTTTCATATACCAGTGTGATTTCTCCATAAATCCCTGAATCAAGCGGGATTCGTTGTACACTTGCCTTTGTACTGGCAAGGATAAACCGGCTTAAAAACATAACCCCCGGATCTATATTTATTTTTCTTTTTTCTTTTTCCCGGAATATATCTTCAATCCTGTTTGTTATTACTTTTATAGAGGCCAGGATTGCTGGATCAATGAGATTTTCAAAAGAAATAAAAAATCGGTATATCGGGGTTCCCAGTTCCTTGTTATAATAAGGAGAGAAGGTGAAAGGGATCTGATCGCTTGAATAATCAACTGGTCCGAAATGTTTGATGAGATTATGATAAAGAGATTCTATGAACGAATTCTGGCTGATAAGAATTCCTGTTATAAGTTTCGCATTTGGAAATGGTTTTATTATACCCATATATTGTATTATATATTTTTTTTTCGAACAGAGGAATCACAGAATATAGAGAAATTTTATAACCATTCAACCTGGTTAATAAAAAATGTCCTGAAATGAAAAGGCAAAATAACTGGTAAAGTTTTTTAAATATCTTATTCTCTGCTTGAAAAAAATAAAAGTACAATATACACTTTATTTATTTGGGACTTGAATATTATTTTTATGGGTTAATAAAAGGAATGGGAAAAATAAAAAGCGAACAGGATTATATGACAGAGTTGCTTTCTCTTATAGATAAGATACCTTTATATACACCACAGGATATGTTCGATCTTCTAACGGATAATGGATATGTAGATCAGGATTATGCACGGAAAGCAGTGTGTCTTATGGCATTCCGTCATATAAACAGGATAAAAAAGATATATTTACAGAGGATCGACAGGAACAGGCTACCAACAAAAGAAAATATTATGCTTATTGGTCCTACAGGCTGTGGGAAAACATATTTAATTGAATTATTATTTCAAAAAGTCTTAAAACTCCCCACAGTAATTATTGATATAACCTCATATTCGGAAACCGGATATGTAGGACAGGATATTCCGTGTATTCTGACAAAACTTCTTTATGCTGCAAAAGATGTCCCTCATTTTGCATCAGTTGGAATTATTTGTATTGATGAGTTTGATAAAATTTCCGCTGGAAAGAATACAGCAGTATTTGCAGGCCAGGGAACAACAAAAGATGTAACAGGTATCGGGGTTCAGCGTGAATTATTAAAGATGCTTGAGAATTCCGATATTGATGTTCCCACCGAATTGAGTCATTCCACTTATGCCCCACGTATTTCCTTTAATACGGCAGACGTTCCTTTCATTGCCTGTGGAACCTTTTCCGGATTTCGTAAAGTGCTTCGATATTCCCTTCAAAATGAATATATCGGATTTACCAGGAAACCAGAAGATTTGACTGGTGGTATCTCTCAACCCCTTACCCGGGAAGATGTTGAAAAAGCGGCAAATTTTGAAGCATATGGTATTATGCCTGAGTTGATTGGCAGGTTTTCCCGGATTATTCCTTTTAATCCGCTTTCTGAAAAAACCTTAAAAGAAATTCTCTATAAAAATCTTATTGTACAATATAAGAACGAATTAAAACTGGATCAAATAGAACTGGAGATTGATAATTCTGTGTATGACCTGATTGTAAAAAAGTGTCTAAAAAAAGAGACAGGGGCACGTGGACTTAAATCATATATCATGGAATATCTGGAAGATGCATGTTTTCAGGCATATTCGGAAAAAAAGAAAAACATTATCATTCACCTGATAGTAGAAAAAGAAGAAATAATTACAAGGATAGAATAGGGTATGATTGTTTTTGATGAAAATAAAGCATGGGAACTTCTTGCCACACTTGCCTCCCGGGGAAAAAGACCTCCCGGAACTGTGGAGCATCAGGAATCGATTCAGTACTTATTAACGCTCATGCAGGATGTATGTTCCAGGGCGTGGCTTCAGCCATTTTCCCTTCAATTAAAAGGGAAAAACATTGATTGTGCCAATATATGTGGTTTCCTTGAAGGCAGGGATACTTCATCTACTGTTCTTGTAGGAAGTCATTTTGATACACGATGGATTGCGGATAATGAGAAAGATGTAATAATGCAGGATCTTCCGATTCCCGGTGTAAATGATGGGACCAGTGGTGTGGTGATTATACTTGAACTGGCCAGAATTTTAAAACAGATGAAACCGGAAAAAAATATATTATTTATTCTTTTTGATGCAGAAGATATTGGAATAATAGATGGATATGAGTTTGGGTTTGGTGCCGGGTATTATGCAAAGCATGGTGATATAAGACCGGATCTTGTTATTGTTCTTGATATGGTCGGTGGTGAAAATATGCATCTAACTGTGGATCTTCATTCATTCACCCATTTGAAATCAAGAAAGGTATTTGGCAGGTTATTTGCCATTGGGAGAGACTTTGGATATCCCTGTTTTTTCAATAATAGAACCAGTTTGATTATTTCGGATCATTATCCTTTTTTAAAACGGAAAATACCTGCCCTGGTTCTTATTGATATTGACTATCCCCAGTGGCATACCCATTCTGATACAATTGATCACTGTTCCAGGAATTCATTAAAATATATAGGGGATGTATTATTTCATTTTCTTACTCATCCTTTAAATGGTATTATTTGATATTTTTATACATCTTACTTTTAGAGAACTTTGAAAAAGATCTTTCTTTTTAAGATTAATCATTATAAAAAAATTTGACTTTATGACAATTCTCGGTTATTTTATAGAAGATTAAAGAAAAGTATAACAGGGGAGGGGAAGACCGGTTTTTTAATGTGGAAGAAATATATTTCTGAAATTCTTCAAAAAGTAAAAGATAATTGCATATCTATTGAAGAGGGATATCATCAAATTATTGAATCTGTGACCGGGGAGCTTGGATTTGCAGAAGTGGATATTGCCCGTTCAATAAGGACAGGATTCCCGGAGGTTGTGTTCTGTCAAAATAAAGAGGATGATGATATAGTAAAGATAGTCCAGGCAATTATATCAAGAAATGATCTTGTTCTTCTTACACGGGCAAGGGAAAGCACCTATCGCCTGTTAAGTGAGTGTTTTAAAGAAGTGTTTTACTATAAACGAAGCAATACAATCACCCTGGGTAAGGCGGAATCAGAAAAAGGATTGGTATCGGTGGTATGTGCAGGTACTTCAGATATTCCTGTTGCAGAGGAAGCATTGGTAACAGCAAAGATTATGGGTTCAAGAGTAGAAAAGTATTGGGATATTGGTGTTGCTGGAATTCACCGGTTATTTTCCAAACTTAAGAAACTGCGAAAAAGTAGTGTTATTATTGCCGTGGCTGGAATGGATGGAGCACTTCCTGGTGTTATTGCAGGGTTAACAAGCTGTCCAGTTATTGCTGTTCCTACATCTATTGGATATGGAACTGGAACCGGTGGTATTGCTGCTCTACTTACAATGCTTAATTCCTGTGCACCGGGTGTATCTGTCGTGAATATCGATAATGGTTTTGGTGCAGGGTATGTAGCTTCACTTATAAACAGGATTGGGAAATAGTATAATGTGGTATATAGAATTAAGCCGCGGTGTATCACCCACAGCGTTATGTGAAGCATTGCTTAAGCTGATTGATGATAAAAAATCACAATTTACCCGGCTATTTATCGGATATATAAAAAGGAACAAAGAACTTGTTGGAAAAATAACTGAAAGGGAATCAATGATTGACTTTTTTCTATTGAATGAACAATGTAAAGAAATTGCCCCAATGAACAGGAAAAAGGTTTTTGAACTGGCAGATGATATGTCATCCATTCTTGATACCATTCTCTCTCTTTCAGGACAGAAGCAGGTGGATGTATATGATGTTATTATATACCTGGCGTTGCTTCTTTTAATGGAAAAGCTGGACATGAAGAAAAAGATAAAAATACTCTTTCCCAGAATCGGGACCGGATCACAAGATATTGTATTTCATATTTTAAAAGGGTTGAATCTCATTCTTGATCCATTAGCCCCGGTTATTACCCCGGTATGTGCGGCATTTCTGGCGTATTACACAGATCTTTTTGTTCATGTAATCCAGGGAATTCTTACCTCTTTTATTAAAGTATCAGATCCACTTAAAAAAGATAATTATATACAATTGTATGAATGTACTGATTGGAATAGAGATGGTAATCCGGATGGGTATGATTATGATATGGTTGGTGTCCTGGAAACAAACATCGATGATTGTACACCCGAAGTCATTTCTGGTGTTATGTCTGATATTCTCGCTTCCGGTGCCCTGGACTATATTATCATCCCTGCCATGATGAAAAAGGGGCGAACTGGTTTTTATGTTCAGGTTCTTTGCCAGAGGAATGATATGGAGAGAATTGCCGATGAACTTTTAAAGCAAACTTCTTCTTTCGGATTAAGGATGCAGATTCTTTTGCGAAAAAAGCTCAGGAGGGAAATCAGGACAATTCAGTCATCCTATGGTGAAGTAAGGGTGAAACTTGGATTCAAGGGAAATCAGATTATAAAGGCAACCCCTGAATTTGATGATCTTAAGAGAATATCCGGAATCAGGGGTATTTCACTTTTTTCTCTTTATAATGAGATATCAGGTGAAATAAAAAAAGTGGTTGACTGTTTTAATAAAGATGATAAAATAACACGTTTTTAAAAGGAGCGTATGTGGCTAAAATAGTGGGAAAAGTTTTTCCCAGGGTACGGTTTTATGATCAGTACCTTGTGGACCTTTATGACCGGACATGGAACTGGATAAAGGATTTTTGGAAGAGTGGAACTATTGCAAATGGCTTTGGGGAAATATATTTTAATTATCCGCAAAATGAAGTTATCAATCAATATGAGTCGATTTTCGCAACTTTTTTTCTTGTTTATTCCAATAGGATATTTTCCGTAACACCGCTTCTTGATAATTTTTATGCGAAACAGGAACCATCCGGTGCTATAAGGGGAATATACAGCGAAAAAGACGGAAAACCGGTGTTTACCAAAAAAAATCCCAGGTGTGTCTTGCCACCACTTTTTTCCTGGGCAGAATATAATATTTATCATAAAATCGGCTTAAAGAAACGGGTAAAAGATATTATGCCTATTTTGGAAAAATATTTTAGCTGGTTAGAACGTGAATTCAGGAATGAAAAAAATGGTCTTTACTCAGTTCCTCTTGCAGCGACAACGATGGAAAATTCTCCGCGAGGCGAGATGATGTATCCGGTTGATTTTAATGTTCAGCAGGCAATTAACGCTCTTTATATGTCTGCCCTTGGCGAAATTATGAATGATAAGGAGAAGGCGTACCGATACAAGAGGAAATACTTTTCCTTAAAAGTAAGAATAAATAAGATGATGTGGCATGATGCGGATGGTTATTATTATGACCTGGATAAAAAAGAACGCTTGCTTAAAGTAAAGACTGTTGCATCCTTCTGGTCGCTGCTGGCAGAAATACCGAATAAAATTAAGAGTGAACGGATCATTGATCACCTTCAAAACCCGGATGAATTCGGTCTTGATAATCCATTTCCATCTGTTGCAGTGAAAAGCAGATATTTTCATAAGTTCGGGATGGGGTATCGTGGATCGATTTTTCCACACTTTACTTTTATGATTGTAAAAGGACTTGAAAAATATGCCCGTTATGACCTGGCCAGACAGTTCTCTATCCGGCATCTTTACTGTCTCCTCGACGGGCTTCAACTGGATGATGATAAGGAAGGAACCCTCTGGGAAGCCTATTCTCCAACAGGTTCAGGTCCTGCAAAGTGGCCCGGTAAACAGGGATTTCCCCGTCCCCGTTTTCTCGCCTATGCAGCTTTGTGTACTATTTCACTTATGATCGAAAATGTGATTGGTTTTTATATCTCCCTGCCAAGAAAAACAATCGACTGGATTATCCCGACACTGGAAGTGATGGGTATTGAGGATCTTTCACTTAAAAGAAACATGATTAAGATAATAAGCAACCAGAGTGGCCGTGGATGGGAGATCAGGTTGGAATCAGAGAAACTTTACTATTTTACTATTAATATATTGGGTGAAAAAAAGAGAACTTTACCGATTCCATCAGGTAAGTGTTCGATACTTCTGGATAAATTGTAATTCTATAACCTGTATTCTGTTCTTTTTTGCTATCCGGATAATTGCCGGACAGCCTGCTTGAACCACTCATACATTAATGTTGACAGGATATTTCCATGGTCTTCACTGATAGTTTTCCGGTCATTAATATCATATCGAACACCTATTTCTACTCTATCAGGATTGATCCGTGATACGAAAGAAGAGTTGATACGGATAATTGTTTTATATAAATATAAATGTAATGTAAGTTCGGTATTCAATTGTATCTTTCCAGTGGTATCCGGGTTTGTGAGAATAAAATTGATACCATTCAAGCTGAGGTCATTGATATAACTATTCAACAATTGTTCCTGTTCACCAATCCTGATTTTTATCTTGTATTTTAAAGGGAGTAAAAACAGCCGGTACGCTTCACGTATGGTTATTTCCTTTTCCGGATGTTTCATGAAAAGGGTATCTGACGTGTTGTGAATTGAATCTACAAGCACATGTTTTTCAGAAAAAGAATCTGTATGCAAGGAGATATTCTTCAAGTTAAAAATGGACTGTAATAGATCTCTATTTTTCATTCCATAGATAAAACTTTTTGCCGGGGCAAGAGCCGCAAGAAATTCCGATAGATGTCCGGCAAAAGGCTTAATATGTTTTCGCTTTATACTGTTTTCTTTAATAATATAATCTATGTTAAAAAAGAATACAGTTCTTTTATGTGCGGTCTTTTTCAGGTTATGAAAAGATGTTAAATGAGCATCACAGGGTATGATTAACAGATCATTTTTTAATACATCAAGAATATCCTCCTGTGTAAGGTGTGGGGGCAGACCGATCCAGTATATTATTTTCGGGGTGGTAATAATTTCACCGTCAGCGAACCTCAAAGCATCCTCCTTTGTTTATTGTTTTATTATCCATTCGTCTTCTTCATTTTTTCTTGTCTGAGAATCCAGGGAATGAGAGATCATTATTCGACCAGGTTTATCCTGTCTTATACAAAGGGGAAAGAAAGTTGAATACCGGATATATTGCAGGGTAGTTTCAAATAATCGCAGCCCCTGTGATACACTGTATCGAGGTTGAATACTCAATTTATTCTGTTCCGGATCAATCTCTATTGTTTGTATGATATTGTCTGTCCGGTTGACAACAGTAAAAGATTGTACAGAGGATTCTTCAGTTATTCCGGATATCTTTTTTATTTTCCCGTTTATTTCAATCCAGGTAATATTATCCTGCAGGCATGACAGGTTTGTATTATTTTCAATCTCTATTTCGATATTTTGTTCCCGGTGGGTGGTCGTTATTGTATAAATAAAAATAATAAGGGGAGTTTTTTTATTTACCCGGATCTGCTTTTTTAAAGTAATTGTCCTGGTTTTTGCTTTTATTATTATTTCATACCACAAATCTTCATCTTTCATGGTTTCCATTTCAAAATCGTCCGTATCAAATGATCCGATTTCTTTTCCTGTTTTCATGTCACGCAACCGTGCAATCTGGTTTACAGGAAGCCGCGTATCATAGTCTTTTAAAGCTTCGATAACATTCAGGTTCTGAACAGGTTTTGTTCTGGTTTTTGTACCTGCAAAAGCCGGTTTATCTATAAGTTCCTGGTATAATAAAATGACTTTTAGATTTGTCGGATCTTTTTTAAGGATTGTATCATATATAGTCTTTAACGATGTTATGTTGTCCCGGAATTCGGTGAAAGTGATGATATCTGTATCCAGATTATTGTAAATCTGATAATCTTCCAGGTAATTATTGGCAATCGCAACGAATTGACGATACTGGTCAAGTTTCTTTTTGAACCAGGATACCATTTTTTTCGCATCATCATGATATGGTTCCTTTATAAGATTTATTGTATTGATTGCCGACAGGGGATTCCCCGTATCAAAATAAATCCAATCTAAAAGGGTTCCGCCGTTTTTTAAACTGATTACTGCCATCATCTGGCAGGTTATTATGATAATATCCCGGATTCGCTTTTTCTTTTCATCCTTTATTTTTATCGCTGCTTCCCTTAACTCATCTGTTAACGCACCCATAAGATCAAACCGGTACATAAGGGCATTCCCTTTTGTAAAAAAGCCTTTTTCCTCCAATGCATATAAATAGACAGATACAGCAGCTGCAATTCCCCACATCATGTCATGACGCAGGTTGGCAAGATATCTTCCGCCAAAGACCCCATGCCAGGAACCGCAATTCACGGTTGCCCTTCCCAGCAGGTTAAGGATCAATTCTTTCAATTGTTCATTATCTATATGTTTTATTGTAAGGTTATAAAGAAATACCCATAACCGGTGATATTTATAACTTTCTGAATATTTCAACCAGAAATTTTTCCAGGGGATTCCTTTCTCCAGAATTTTCAGTTCCTCTTCTTCCTTTTTTGTCAGGAAATAGCCGGGGATATATCTCTTTCTGCAATGGGTTAATCGCTTTCTTTTTTTTAAAGCATTAAGGAGGATTTTATATTTTTTTATTTCAGTATTTGATAACTTTTCATATAAAAGGATTTCCTCATCCGAGATCACTTCATCATCCACTTTTTCTGCAATAGCATGATAATGGAGCAGCTGTGTTTTTAATGTTTCGATTTTTGTAATTAATTCATTTAACCTTACCTGGTTGCCAGTCGTATGAGCCCACCAGGTCATTTCTTTATAAGCGCCAAAGGGGAGGGTGATATATCCGCAGCATGTCGTTTTTTCGATTAATTGGCCGGTGGGAAGATAGTTTGCATAGTAGTTATTGAGTTTCGCTTCCAATTCACCATAAAGCCACTGCCGTGCAGATGCCAGATCTTCTTTATGTTGCTTTTTATCTCCTATGTATCGCCAGAGGTTTGTGGGTTTTTCGCCATCCCCTGCCCACACCAGTGATTGATGAGGTGAATACCTGTCTTTTTGCGTTTCTTCCCACATTGCCGTCAATTTTTTTTTTGCTTTTTCATCAATATCATCAACCTTTTTTATAAGGGAGGTAAAATCATCTTTAAAGATAACATAGTCAAGTGTTTCATCTTCAAATGATAAAAGCGAATGTTTGATAAAAAAATAATCCATCATATGCCAGTTATTTTTAAATATCCTGGTTACCCTTTCTTTTGAAATACTCCCTTTTAGATATCCCTGTAACCAGTAAGGAATAAACCTGCCCCCTTTTCTCGGTATTTCACTGAGCCAGTAAGGCCTGGCCTGCCGGTAATCCCTGTTTGCCGGGAGAATATAAAAAGGATCTGTTTCCTTTAAATCATTATTAAGGATGAAGTACCCTCTTAAATCCTTTTCGGAAAAGGCTGTAAAGGTGAAACCGGATGCTTTGATTTCCTGCTTACGCATCTTATAGAAAAGGTGATCGTCGATTGCAGCTTTATTAATACCAAGTTTCCTTAGTTCTTTTGTAAAAAGGGCAAAATAACCGGGTTCCCATATCCGTTCAACAAGCCAGTACCCGGATGGTTTCATACCAAAGAAGTTCATGATATCGATAGAAATTTGTGTCTGCCTTACAGCCTCTTCTATAGGGAGTGTACTTGCCAGGGATTCAAAATAGGGACTTACAAACAACTCAAAATGAGGTTTTTCATCCGGGTTTCCTGTCACCTTTCCCCGTACCAGATGTGTAAATCTCTTAAGCCAATCCGGGTGTTCCTGTGCCATCCATGTAATGAGTGTTCCTGTTAAATGAACTGTTTCTATATATCCTGCATGAGGATTGTTTTTAATAAATGTTTCCCATACCTCCAGCTGCATAAGATAATACTCATAAAGTATATCCATGAGATCCTTAACCCCCATATATATTCCTTTTGCTGCATTTCCCAGGGGCTGGTGCCAGTGGAGGATATTGGTAACAGATGGCAGATCCGGCTTCATAAGGTCTTCCGGGATGTAGAGGTCTTTTTCGGTGTACTGTTCATTTGCAGCCGGAGGGTTGATGATATTCTGTAGAGAAGGACCGATCCCTGATGATCCTGTTACTTTTTTTATATAATAAACAGAATTCTTTAATGAGTAAAACCGGGGTTTTGGAGTATCTGTTTGTTGATGAATATTCAACATAAGTTGAACCCCAATTGTATATAAATTAAGGTGGTAACCGTCATATTGTTCGTATGCTATATGTTATGGTATTCTTTATAGTGAGTCAAGAGACACTGTACAGGCTTTTTTCTTTAAGCAGGGCATTGTTTTTTATAAGTATTAATCCTTGACAAAAAAAATTACTTTTATTATCACTAAAGGTATTTTTAAGGAGCTGGCATGAAATCCGATACATTTCAGCTTATTGTGATAGGAGCAGGCGTCGGGGGATGCAGTATTGCATTTGAGGCTGCAAAAAATGGCCTGAGTGTTGTTCTTATCGATAAGCGGAAAAAGGAAAAAATCGGTGAAAAGTTTACCTGTGATACGATTCCTTCGTATGTTTTTGATGAATTAAGTCTTCCTTTACCAGAGGATGACGAGATACGTTTGATCGTAAAAATGTTAAAGGTATTTTCACCGGATATGCATTCTCATTTTACCGCCGATATAGGAGCATATCTTGTAGACCGGCAGAAATTTAGTCAGCGTCTTTTGCATTATACTCTTACCCAGGGTGTCTGTCTTTATGATGAAGCAGAGTATGGGGAACCAGTTATTGAGAATGGCTTCATTATTGGTGT
This sequence comes from Spirochaetales bacterium, assembly GCA_016935735.1. Lineage (GTDB taxonomy): Bacteria > Spirochaetota > Spirochaetia > SZUA-6 > JAFGRV01 > JAFGRV01. The sequence continues at coordinate 29,658 of JAFGQK010000042.1, forward strand.
ACATTGCCGGATGCCCGGTGGAGAAGAGAAGGAGTTCAGGGGAAAGATCATCTGTGATGCAAGCGGGTTTCCTGCTGTCGTTCGTAATTCATTGCCGGATTCTGTCTATCGTAATGAGGTGTTAAATTCTCATGATGTCTTTTGTGGATACGGTGAGGTCCGTGATATTTTTATTCCTTCCGGCACAATGGAGGGAATTGTCCCTTATAAGGATTTTCCCGGATTGTATTATTTTATTCGCAACAGCGGCTATGCCCGGATTATTCCCGAACGTGATGGCAGGGTAAATATTGGCTGTTGGGTGCCTCTAAATTCCAGGAATTTTAATCCTGAAAAATTGACAAAACAATATGGTGATTCATTATCTGCATATATTGGTAAAAAAATATATGCTTCCAGTACCGAATCGGAAGCATATATTGCTTTAAGAACATGCCAGCCTGAACTAATAGGAAATGGATTTATGGTTGTGGGTGATGCGGCCTGCCAGGTATCCCCTATTTCTGCATTCGGTATACCAGGCTCCATGATTGGCGGAAAACTTGCCGCAGAGGCCGCTGCATCTGCAATCAGGAAGGGAGATGTAAGCAGGGAAGGACTCTGGAAATATAATATCCGCTATAAAACCGGAAGGGGAGCGGCACAGGCTTTTATTCATCTCATACATGTTTTTCTTCAGAATATAAAAGATCAGGATATAAATATCCTCATAAAAACAGGTCTTTTGGGTGCCACAGAGTTTAATTTATTAATGATGAATCAGACATACACTTACACAAGATTGGATTTTATTAAAAAATTTTTGTCCGGTTTTCCTCATATCCGGCTTTTATTCCGGCTTCGGTTTCTCTACTCCATGTGTAAAAAAATGGAAAAGCACTACAGGAAATTCCCCCATGACATTAAAAAGTTTGATGCATGGGGTTTAAAGAGAAAAAGGCTGTATCAGAAGCTTTTTAAAGGATTAAAATTAGAACGGGAGATATAAAATTACTTAAAATAAGCGACATAAAGTTTTTCCTTAAGGCCCATACCATTGAGTATACAGAAAGTAATTTCCATCCAGATTAATGGTATAATCCAGGGTAACAGAAGGAAATGAAGAGGTAATAAGATATTGATGAAAGTTAAGTATTTTCCCCGGTGTCGGAACCTGGTAGGTATAATTTGCCGTGGGTGCTGAATCGATTGCCGTAAGACTGCCTCCTCTACAGGTATAATCAAATACATCCGGCAGATAAGTAACAAAGTACATTTCGTGAACCGGCCATGTTGTTTTGGGAAGTGTCAGAATCAGGGTCCCGGAAAGCAGATAATTTCCGGGGGAATTCGATAAGATCAACTCTACTTCACCGGATTGGTCCCCGGATCTTCCCGGATTTACCTTTAACTTTATCATACGATTCTGAGTATCCGGTACGGAAAATGAATGTTGTATTTTATTTATATAAACCTTTTCCAGTGTATATGTTTCTGGTATGAAAAATGAAATTGTCTTTTCCCCGGTAAAAAGAAGTGAATAGAGAATCCGTATAATCATTTTCCCTTCGAGGGTCGATATAACAGATGCATGTGCTTCTTTTATCATAGATTCTATTTCCGGTTGGGCTGCTTTTACAACTTTTGTTTCTTTTTTCTTTTTATATTCCCATTCAATGTGATAGGTATTATTTTTGGGGTATATTAATACGCCATCGGATGTTACTGTTTGTATATTATTGTTATTCAGGCTGAAATAGTTATCATCAAACCGTAGATTTAACAACGATTGAGAAGCTTTTTCAAAGCTTATGTTTATGGTGTTATTTTTTTCTTTTATCCCGGCTTTTTTAATAAACGATATGGTAAATGTGTAAACTCCTTTGCTTTCAGTGATAAGTGTGAGTTTTTTGTCAAGATGGACGAAAAAAGCGTTGTCTATTTCCGGCAGGCTGTAAATGTTTGTCTCACTATCCACCGTAAAAAGAGGAACAGTCACCCATTCCTTGTCCGCAAGAACCATGACACTTATGGTAGCATTCATATCAACTGCCTGTTCCAGAAGTTGTCCTTTTACATCAATACGGTGAATGACTGCCTTTACTGGCGGTTGAATCCCGGGAGAAACTTTTAATTTATCTATCTCTCTGTACAGCTTAAGTATTTCTTCCAGGGGGAGAGTTGCTGATGATTGATTAATACTCTCTTCAGCAGAGAGTGGATATATAATGATGATACATACAAATAATATGAAGAAAAAATAATTGTTACGATCTTTCATGATAACTCCTTTTTTTGTATCAATGTTGTTTTGAATGTGGATATAAGTGCCTGTATTTTATTACGGCTGGATAACCACATTAATATACATAATCCGAGTAAGATTTCCAGTGTATATATTAACCCAGTATGACCTTCTAGAATAACTGCACATGTTGGAATAAATTGATATATTATGAATAACCCGGCTGTGAAAAGACCTTCTTTCAGGGAGAGGGTATAGTTTATATAAAGGAAGAGCATAAGTGCAATAACAACGAAGGCAATGCCATAAGCGATATAAAAATGAAGGTAAGCGGCTAAATAAGCAAGAAGAACGAAAAAGAAAGAATAACTTGCAGCGATCAGACAAGCAGTATATAACGGAAGAGGTTTTTTTGCATAGAAGAACAAACCAATAATACCCAGAAAGAAAAAGATAAAAGTAAGCCAGCTTCTCTGTGTCATTGTCGTGATAATTTTATCAAAGGATTTTTCAGAAGGAAGGATTAAGCCAACAGGCACACCGGATTCCAGTGAAGTGTAATCCCATTCCATTATGATTTTGTCTTTATTTTCCATAGTGATCGCTGTCGCAGGGATAACCCCTTCTGCATAATCATAATTTTTACCCCCTTCTATGAATGCGGTGAGATGGAAATTTTTTACTGGTAAATCCGGATCCAGGACATAATTGAATTCATTAAGCCCTCTTCCCGAGTAAGTAATCTCAAAATTAATAGCCTGTTCCTTTTCAAGCCTTCCTGTCCAGACAAGTTTATCCCTGGTTTCCGACAGGTCGATTGTTGAAGGTTTTTCATCAACATAGAAATTCAAATTTGAAAGGAGGATTTTATTTTTTTCCAGGTTGATAGGGAATACAAAGACAATATCGATTTTTGCAGCCTGTGAATTAACAATTGTATAATTTCCTTTAAAATTGAAATCAAAGCCTGAAAAATAAACAAGTCCTCTTTTTCTGTAATTCATGAGGGTATTGATTGTTATTGTCTGATTTGCAAAAGGTAATGGATAGAGTTCTGTAAATACTGTCCCGGTTTCAATATAACGGACGGAAGGTGCAGACTGAACGATCGGTGCTCCCCACCTTTCTATTACGTCCTTATACAGTTCTGTATTGGCAAAATGGGATCTATCTTTGATTTGAATGGGCAGGACAAGAAGAACAATCAGGACAATGATAAAACAGATAAATAGATGATAAGGAAAGAGGATTTGAAAAAGAAATTGAAAAAAACGCTTCATTACATTCTCCAATCATATAAAATGTTTGTATTCTGTAAATAAATCTATCATGAGAATATGGTATGAATATGGTTAAGATATGAAAAAGGGTGGCAGAATAATGGCATTTTTTTGGCAAAGAATGATGAAAAGATTATAATTATGGAGAGGGGAGTATTATGCGATGAAAAAACAAAAGAAAATAAGAAACTATAGTGAAGATAAGATGATAAAGGAATTAAAGAAAAAGGAAAAAAAAGCAGAAAAACTCCTGGAAAATGCACAGGGTTTTGATAGAATATTAATTAAAATAGACCTGAAAATATCAAAAACCATTCAATTCCTTCAGGAAGTAATTGAAGATCTGAAGCTTCTTTTTGAACTTGTTAAAGATGTAGTCCGGCAAAAATATAAAGAGATACCGGTTGGTTCAGTAATTATTGTTACCGGGGCTTTACTCTATTTTCTCACTCCCCTGGATATTGCACCGGATTTTATCCCGGTAATCGGATTTACCGATGATGTGTCAGTAATTCTTTTGGTCATAAAGCAGATACAGACGGATCTGGATAATTATAAGAAGTGGAGAAAAAAGAACAGGAAAAAAAGAAAGTAACGACCGTACTTGCATATTAAGAGCACGTGTACTATACTGGGTAAACTAATACAACCATTACAGATCGATGGTGGAGGACGTTATGTCAGAACATGTACTTGTTTGCAATATTAAAGATTATGCAGGAAAATCCGTTCTTATCAAGGGGTGGGTGCATAATCAGCGGTCATCCGGGAAGATTTCATTTATCCAGGTAAGAGATGGAAGTGGGTATATCCAGGCAGTGGCAAACAGGGGGGATTTGAAAGAAGAGTGCTGGAATACGATAAATGAAATAACCCGCGAAAGCTCAATCATGATAGAAGGATCAGTGAGTGAACACCCGAAAAAAAAGGGAGTATTTGAACTCCAGGTATCGGATGTAATGATCATAGCAAAGAGTGAGCCGTTTCCTATTGAAAAGAAAGAACATGGTCCGGATTTTCTTCTTCAGAACCGCCATCTCTGGCTGCGTTCCAAAAAACAATGGGCAATACAGCGAATCAGGAATACGATTATCTGTGCAACCTATGATTTTTTTATGGGGGAGAATTTCATTAAGGTAGATACACCGATTATTACCGCAAGTTCATGTGAAGGCACGACAACCCTTTTTGAACTGGAGTATTTTGATCTGGGTAAAGCATACCTTTCACAGAGTGGCCAGCTTTATCTTGAAGCTCTTATTTCGGCGCATGGAAAGGTTTTTGACTTTGGCCCGGTATTCAGGGCGGAAAAATCCAAAACCCGTAAACACCTTGTCGAGTTCTGGATGATGGATGCAGAGATGGCGTTTTATGAACATGAAGATAATATTGCTATCCAGGAACGGCTTGTCTGCTCTATTATCAGGCAGGTATTAAAGATAAATCAAAAAGAGCTTGAAATACTCGGGAGGGATATCTCCAAACTTGACTCAATTTCCCCGCCATTTGAACGAATTACTCATAGCGAGGCGGTGAAAATTCTTCAGAAAAAAGGTTCAGGCATTACAGAGGATGTAGATCTTGGGGCAAATGATGAATCCCTGCTTGCAGATGTATTTAAAGGCCCCCTTTTTATTGAACGGTGGCCTGCTAAAATCAAGGCATTCTATATGAAACGCTGTCCGGATGATTATAATTATGTTAAAGCGAGTGATCTTATGGCCCCGGAAGGATTCGGTGAACTTATCGGAGGATCCCAGAGGGAGGATGATTATGATCTTCTTTTAAGCAGGATGAAAGAAGAAAACATGCCAATTGATGATTTCCAGTGGTATCTGGATACACGGCGGTATGGATCAGTTCCTCACAGCGGATTTGGATATGGTCTGGAGAGGCTTGTTACCTGGATTACAGGAATAGAACACATCCGCGAAACCATCCCGTTTCCAAGAATGCTCTACAGGTTTTATCCATAAATAAATCTAAAAAATTAAGAGAAAAAGATTTTTTATTTTTTCCAGGATCCGGGGTATACGCCTGTATAGGTGAATTTGCAATATAATTTTACCCCTTGACTTTTCAAATTAATTGTAGTTATATTGTACCTTATAAACCATCGTGCCTCAACAAATGTTGAGGAGTATTCAATATTGTTGAACCCCAATTGTTGTTAAAATAAGGTGGTCTGCAATAAACCTGTATGGAGGAGGCTTTTCTGATTACAGAAAGGATCATAGAATGTATTATTATGGAAAGACAAAAAATGTTAAGGAATATTCTTTTAAGAATGTCCTTGAGCCCAATCTTTTCAGAGATATTTTCCCGTATGATGAACCTCCCCGGCTTAAGTATGACAATGTCCTTGTCCCGCTGAATATCCCGGATTCGATCTGGATTACCGATACAACCTTCAGGGATGGACAGCAGGCTCATCCGCCATTTACCGTAAAGCAGATTGTTACCCTTTATAATTATTTATATAAGCTGGGTGGAAAAGCAGGGGTGATACGTCAGTGTGAATTTTTTCTTTACAGTGATAAAGACAGAAAAGCAGTGGAAGAATGTCTTGCTCTTAATTACCAGTATCCTGAAGTAACAGGCTGGATACGCGCTGTTCCCGGTGATTTCAAGCTGGTCAAAGCAATGGGGCTTAAGGAAACAGGAATACTCACATCAGCCTCCGACTACCATATTTATCTTAAATTAAAAAGTAACAGGGGTGATATTTTAGATAAATACCTGGGTGTCGTAAAAGAAGCTTTGAGCGAAGGGATTATTCCAAGGTGTCATTTTGAAGATATTACAAGGTCGGATATATATGGGTTTAGTATTCCTTTTGCACAGGAACTCATGAGGCTCCGGGAAGAGAGTAAAATAAATATCAAGATTCGACTTTGTGATACCATGGGATATGGGGACCCCAGTCCTGCAGGAATACTCCCACGGTCTGTACCTAAAATCGTTCATGCCCTTGTAAGTAAAGCCGGTGTACCCTCGGAATGTCTTGAATGGCATGGACATAATGATTTCCATAAAGTTCATGCCAACAGCGCGGCCTCCTGGCTTTATGGGTGTGCTTCAATAAACTCGGCTATCTTTGGCATTGGCGAACGCACCGGGAATTCCCCGCTCGAGAGCCTTATCTTTGAATACATCTCTATAAAAGGGAATGATCCCCGTATTGATACAACAATAATTACGGAACTTGCACATTATTTTGAATCAGAAATATACCAGCACCTGCCTTATAATTATCCTTTTGTAGGGAAAAATTTTAACGTAACCCGGGCAGGAATCCATGCAGATGGTGTAATTAAAAATGAAGAAATATATAATATTTTTAATACCCAGAAATTGCTTAACAGACCGATTGGTGTTCTTATTACTGATAAATCCGGGATTGCAGGAATTGCATGGTGGCTTAATTCCCAGCTTCAGCTTCCGCCAGAAGAACGTATAGATAAACACCATCCGGGTGTAAAAAAAATTTATGACTGGGTCACGGATCAATATGAATTCGGCAGGATTGTCGGAATATCAGACGAGGAAATGACATGGCTTGCAAAAAAGTTCCTGCCCGATTATTTTGAGAGTGATTTTGATCGCCTTAAACAGAAGGTACAGGATGTTGCTGAAAGTGTCATAAGTCCTTTAAGAAAAAATGAAATTCTTATTTCCAGGGATGAACAGCAGATAGAATTACTCCTCCAAAAGATTATTGAACAGAATCCGTTTATTCAGTTGATTGTCTTTACAGACCCCAAAGGACAAAGGATGATCCATAATATTACCCAGGTAACAGACAAAGACAAATACCTTGACTTTACCAATGATGATTTTACTGCAAGTGAATGGTTTAAAAAACCGGTGGAAGACGGGAAGATCCATGTAACAGACCTCTATGTATCCAGGTTTACCGAGCGGCTTTGCATTACCGTATCCACTCCTGTATGGGATGAAGAAGATAATATGATCGGAATTATTGCCTTTGATATAAAATTCGAAGAGGCAGTGAAGCTTTGATACGGATGAAATGGTGGAAGTGAACAAACTCATTCACACGAACATAAAAGATTTTGCAGATTATCTGAAAGATGAATCACGAATATCCGGTCATGCTGATTCCATATCCTTTCCTCGTACCAGTGAGGAAATTCAATCAATTCTTTGTCACATCCGGGATATGCATAAAACCATTACCATCCAGGGAGCAAGAACAGGTATAACAGGGGGGGCGGTTCCTCATGGAGGTCATCTGCTGAACCTGAGCAGGCTGAACAGAATCCTGGCTCTTTCTTTTGATAAAGATAATAACAGATTTTTCATGAAAGTCCAGCCCGGTCTTATCCTTTCTGACCTTCAGCAGAAGATATCCGGGGGTGAAATCGATACAACAGATTGGGATGATGAATCCAGCCAGGCGTTAAAACTATTAAGGCAAGGGGATTCCTACTTTTTTCCCCCGGACCCTACAGAACCATCGGCATCAATTGGTGGTATGGCAGCCTGTAATGCATCCGGGGCATGTTCTTTTTTTTATGGTCCCACAAGAAAATATATCCAGTCCCTTACCGTTCTTCTTGCAGATGGCTCCATTGTTTTTTTAAAACGCGGGGAGCAGAAAGCAGCAGGGAGAAGTTTTTTATTATCCACCGGTTCCGGTAGAACATATGCCGGGAACCTGCCTGCTTATGATATGCCTGAAGTGAAAAACGCAGCTGGATATTTTGCAAGGGATAATATGGAGATGCTGGATCTCTTTATCGGATCCGAGGGTACACTGGGGATCATACTGGATATGGAAATTATCCTTATTAAAAAACCCTCTTTTATCTGGGGTATTACCAGCTTTTTACCACATGAAAAGATAATTTCCTTTATACACTATATCCGGGGTGATCATCTTACCCAGGGATTTACCAGGGGGCTTCCCTTGTTTCCCGCGGTTATTGAATTTTTTGATACCGATTCTCTCTTATTGCTTAAAAAGATGAAAGAAACACATGGGGCATTTTCATCCCTTCCCCGGATACCTGAAGGGGAAATAAGTGCTGTGTATGTCGAATTCCATGCAGATGATGAAGATATTCTGAATGATACCCTCCTTTGCCTGTCAGATGCTATAATAGATTCCGGGGGAAATGAAGAGACAACATGGTTTGCCACAAAGCCAGATGAATTAAAGCGGCTTTCTTTTTTCAGGCATGCAATTCCGGAAGCAGTGAATTTATATATTGATATGCAAAAAAAGGGTGGTCTTGCCATAACGAAACTCGGGACTGATATGGCGGTCCAGAATTGTTTTTTAAAGGATGTATACAGGTTATACTGTACAACGCTAAAACAAAACAACCTTCATTCTGTCATATTCGGACATATCGGAGATAATCATATTCATGTGAATATCCTTCCTGAATCAGAAAAAGAATATGAAACAGGGAAAGCTTTGTATCTGGAATGGGCAAAAGAAATCACAAAACTTGGCGGCTCGGTTTCTGCTGAACATGGTATTGGAAAATTAAAAACAGATTTTTTCAAAATAATGTATGGAGAAAATGGAGTCAGGGAAATGCTGGCAATAAAAAAATTGTTTGATCCAGACATGATGCTGAATCCGGGCAATCTTTTTCCGGTTTCCAGATAGTGTTTTCTAAATATTTGCACGTTTACCTCTTATTAAATATATGATATATAAATAATCATGCTTATTCTGAATACAAAGAGATTGATAAAAAAGGGAATTCAATTTCATAAAATCTTAAAATATATAAGAAAAAAAAGCTTGTTCTTTATATCGGTTTCATTATTATTCCTTTTTCTGTATCTGGCCCTTGTTTCCAGGATAAGTGCGATCGATAAGGCATTACCATATCCGGGGCATGTTGATGAACCGACAATTATCGGGGCATCTTTACGAATTCTAAAAAGCGGTGATTTTAATCCCCGTTCTTTTTGTTATCCCTCCCTGCCGGTCTATCTTACTTTTTTTAATATGAGTGCCGGTATGCTTTATGGTGCTTCCAGAGGTGACATTAAGAATATAAAAGAAATAGGAACAATGTCGTATCCCTATTTTACACACCCGCATCTTGTCAGGCTGCCAAAGTATTTCTTTGCACTTTTATCTGTTCTTTCGATTTTATTTATCGCAATTGCAGGATTCTATACAATGAAAAATAAATGCCTGCTTTTTATTATTCCCTTACTCCTTTCAACTTCTGCGGTTTTCTTTTATCTTTCGCATCAGTATTTAAACACCGACATTGTTGGATGTTTCTTTGTCTGTGCCCTTATTGCTTTTCAGGCGGTATCGATGAAAAAAGATACCATTTCATACAAATCTATTTTTCCCGGTATTATTACCGGACTGGCAACTGCATCAAAATATAATCTGCTTTTTATCATTGTTCCTTCTATTCTTGTTATTCTTTTATTTTCTAAAAAAAAGGTGCTGAATTTGCTTCTTCTTATATTGTGTATTATCGTTGTTTTTATTATTTCCGTTCCTTATAGTATTTTGGATTTTAAGACCTTTTTTAATTCTGTCTGTTATGAAGCGTATCATTATGGGAAGGATGGACATAGAGGTTATACGGCAGAACCGGGCTGGGGGCAGTTTGCTTATTATTATTCCATCCTTATTAAGGATTTCGGCTCGTTAAGTGTTTTTTTTGTTATTTCTGGTATACTGGGACTTTTTCTTTATGATGTGAAAAAGGCAGCAGTATTATACTCCTTTCCCCTGGTTTTTTTCTGTTATATGTGTTCACAGAAGGTCCATTTTGTACGGAATATTGTTTCTCTTTTTGCTTTTTATTCTTTTTTTGCAGGCATCGGGATTGTATTTCTTATCGGTATTCTCTACCATTCGGCAAAAGGAATATACCGGTTATTACGGGAAAGGGCGTTCGTTAAGAAGAATAACTTATTAAGAGTTATTTTTACAAAGAAAAAATTATCTATTATATTACTCATGATTATTATCTGTATTATGCTTTTGCCTTTCGGGTTTATCGCGATAAACAGTAAAATAAACAATCGTTCCGTTTACAAAGGATTTGATAAGATTTTCCCTTTATCGAATATCGAAAGATGGCTTCATTATCCTGTTGATTCAAGAACCCGTGCAGAAGAATGGATAGTAAAGAATATAAAAGAAGGGCAGACAATTGTGTTTCCGGATGAGTTGCATATGGATGTAAGAAACCTTAAGCAGAGATACAGGATAGTTGTGCTAAAGTATAAAGACTATACATATTCAAAAGATGGCTTTTTTAACACCATAAAGAAATACAGGAATCCATACATCGTTATGCCTGTATTCGGCTTTGATAAGCGGTTTTCCCACCGTAAAAAGTATTCAGATAGGCTGAACTCATTTATGGAGGGGCTTGAATCAGTAATAGATTTTTTTACACCACCGGGAGAGTTCCCGGAATATTTTCCCGGTGAAGATCATGAGGTCCTGTATGCTTATACATATCCGGTTCCAGGCGGCAGCCCATTGTTTTCTATTTGCAGAATTAAGGATGAAAAAAAGTGAATGCAATTTATGTTGAACACTACACAGGAAGTTTCAACTCTTCGATGTTCCGAATACGGCGGGCAAGTGAATTATCGATAAGTTTGATAAGCATGAGGGTTTCTTTGTATAGAGCCCGTCCCAGTTCCTCGCTTTCTTTAAAATGAAGCTTTGAAAAATCCTGTTTTCTTTTTTCCAGCCGGTCTTCCAGTATTTCTTTTATGGAACCTGCCTTGCCCATAATTCCGCGAAGCATGCCCATCAGCCCGAGTCTGTCCAGTGCATCGGCGTCAAAGACGATCTTTTCTTCTGTGGATAAAGGCGGGAGCATGGAAGTAGGGGTATGCCGTACAACAATGCTGCAGATTTTTTTAATTGCATCGGGTTCCACCCACGTGGTTTTTAGAAATCCTTCGGCAATACTGCCGCCCAGAAGTCCGTGAAGACGTCCGCTGGGAGCATCGACACGGCCGATATCATGAAAGAGTGCACCGGTAATAAGGATAAACGGGTCAACTTTTTCGGAAATGCGTTCTGCTATCTGAATTGAGTACCGGGCCACCTCAAGCACATGGGAATAATCATGCCCTTCACTGCCGGAATGCTTTTCTTCAATGAATTGTATGATTTTGTTGATAAGGTCAACTTCCTTTTCCGATAATTTTCGCTCAAACATTATAACTCCTTATTCTCTTCAACATTTGTACTGAGCCGTTCCCAGATAAGCGATTCTGTATATTTGATATTTGTTTCTCTAAGCCGGGATGTTACAATCCGGGCTATATTTTTCATAACAATCAAGCCTATGCGGTGGTTTTTATTGCATAGTTCATCGAATTTGTCTGCTTCGAGGATAAATACGGAAGAGGGTCCTGCTGTTTTTGCTGTGGCTGAACGCGGTGTCCGGTCCACAAGGGATAATTCACCAAATACTTCCCCTTCCCGGATTACATGAACAGTTGCCGGTTCATCATCAATACCCATGGTCATTTGAATATCCACCTGTCCCTGTACAAGGATATACATACCTGACCCTTTACTATTTTCCTCAAAAATAATCGAGCTGCTGTCATATTTTTTTTCACTGCATATTGCAGCAATATGTCTCACTTCCTCGTCAGTCAGACCTTTAAATACCTGATTGGTTTTTAATACATCAGCTAATTCCATAGAAATCTACTCCTTATTCTTTTATCTTTTCAATATATTCTTTATAATAGCATCTGTTTTTAGTCCCTGTGTATATATTTCCTTTATATTTTCATCCAGGGATGCCAGTAAGGTCTTAATTTCCTGCATATCAGATTCTTTAAACAGTGGGAAATACTGGGACACAAGGGTCGATAATGTTTTTATTGTTTCAATGTTCAGTTTCGAATATTTATTCAGATTATGTATGGGTTGTTCAAGTTCACGGCCTAATCCCGATGTAAGGTTTTCCACAGGAGCATTTTTAATTAATGATGCCTGAATTTTTTGCAGGTCCAGATGTACTTTTATTCTGGAGAGTAATTCGTACTTGTTGAATGGTTTGGAGATATAATCCACTCCACCGGATTCAAAAGCCTGTGTTTTACTCTTAATATCATTTAAAGCGGTAATGAAAATAATCGGGATATGCTTTGTTTCCTCTTTTTCTTTTAACTTTTGTGCAACTTCATACCCATCAATTTCCGGCATAAGGATATCAAGTAAGATGAGATCGGGTGGATTTTTAACAATTTCATCCAGGTGTCTTAATACATGAATTCCCCCCCTTGATATTATAATTTCATAATCGGTGTTTTCCTTTATGAGAGATACGAGTAATTTCCTGTTTTCTGCCATATCATCTACAATCAGTACTTTTTGCTTCATAATAATTCCTTTAAAAAGGGTATAAGCTCTTCTAATATATTATCGTCATAATTTTGTAATGCCTCATTTAATACATCATTAATCCGGGCTTTATCATTCCCTTTAAGGCATGTTTTCAGTTCTTTTTTTATAATAAATACATCCTGGGGATCAAAAAGATCACAATTCCGCTCCAAACGTTCAATGAGTTTTTTTAAATACTCCTTTTTCCCGTCTATGACACGGATGTCGTATTCTTCCGGTTTGTTTTTAACCTGTTGTTCAAACCGGGAGTGAAGTGCAATTTTTTCCTTGACTTTAAGAGCATCAACAATTGTAGTAAAGAAGCGGTTAACATCTATTGGTTTTGACATATAATCATCACATCCCGCTTTTATATATTTCTCTTCATCTCCTTTTAATGAATGAGCTGTTAAAGCAATAACATACAGATCCTTCAAGTGGTGATCTTCCCTTATCCGGGAAATCGTTTCAAGACCGTCCATAACAGGCATTTGCATATCAAGTAATAAAAGATCATAATGCTGCTTTTTCAGCAAGTCAAGGGTTTCTTTTCCATTTGGGGCTATGTCATAGTTTACTTTTAACCGGGAAAGCAGTTCTTTGAAAAGAAGTTGGTTATCCGGGGTATCTTCTGCTACCAGGATGCGATATTTTTCCATATTATCAATAATACCTGGATAATTAAATACATCATAGGTATTAGTTTCCTGTCCGTCAATATTCTGAACATGGGTTTTTTTATCTATTTCCGGAAGTGGAATTTGAAGGGTAAAGCATGATCCTTCATCTGGTTTACTTTCAACAATAATGCTTCCTCCCATCTTGTCCATAAGTTTCCTGGAAATGGTAAGTCCTAACCCCGTTCCTCCATAGGTGCGTGTTGTTGATGGATCTGCCTGGCTGAATGCGGAAAAGATTACATTATGCTTGTCTCCCGGAATTCCTATACCAGTATCGGAAATACTTATTGTTGCTATATCATTTTTATAGGTGCAATCAATGATGATACTCCCTTTATGAGTAAACTTAAATGCATTTCCCACCAGATTTACAATGACCTGCTGTAATCTTCTATCATCCCCCATCACTGTTGGTGGGACAGAAGCCTCAATATGAACGGTAAATACAAGTTTTTTTTCATAGGCTTTAAGCATAAACATATTTCGGATGTTGGAAAGAAGATTCTCCAGGGAAAAGGGGTTTTTAGAAAACTCTATTTTATTTGCCTCTATTTTAGAAAAATCAAGGATGTCATTTATCAGATCCAGCAGATGTTGCCCGGATCGCTGGATAATTTCCAGTTTGTCTTTTCTTTCGGTATTTTTTTCATCACTTAATAAAAGATCGGTAAATCCGAGAATCGAATTGAGGGGAGTTCGTATTTCATGACTCATATTTGCAAGAAATTCACTTTTAATCCTGTTTGCTGTTTCTGCTGCTTGTTTTTCCTGTTTTAATGCTTCATATGCTTCTTTTAATTGTTTTTCTGCTTGTTTTAATGTATTCGCTGTTTTTTCCCTCTCAAGAATCTCCTGTTTAAGTTTTGTATGTGTTTCCATTAAATCAACAGTTCTTTCTTTTACCAGGGCTTCCAGCCGTTTTGCCTCGGTTTTCATGGTTTCATATATAAAGACTCCTTTTAAAATACCATAAAGAAACATCTTTCTTAAAAGGTGTTGAAGCATATCTTTGGATTGTGAGAATTCAAAGACAGTAAAACCGAGAAGAATTCTATCCCCGAAAAACGGATGTACACGGATATTATATGGTCCTTTCTGTAAAGGTTGTTCCGGAATAAATTTATTTGCCGGTAATTCGATTCCTACCATACGGGGAACAGTATTCATATTCTGGTCATATGCGAGAATCAGTTTAGACCGGGAATAGTCGCTTTCCGGGAATATGGCAAAATAGCATCTCTGGATATCCATCTGGGGCGCTGCCCTGGCCATCAAATCCATAAGGCTTTCTATGTTCACGGTTCCGACAATGCTTTCAGTGAGTCCGCTGAATATCTTTGTATAATCATCGGTTCTTAATTTGTTCTGCTTCTGAATTTGTTCCAGCCGGGTTTTTATAAGGAATTGTGCTTTCAGAAAAAGGGTTTCTATGAAAAAGAATTTTTCTTTTTGATTAATGGTAGATAACACAGCCCGGATAAGGGAGGAAACAATCTCTATCCAGTAATTATCAATTGCAGAGATAACAGGGCGTTTGTAAATTTTTTTGTTAAGGAGTTTTAGAAATAATTTATCCTTTGTATTGTCAATATCATAGAATAATGCATTCAGAAGTTCTTTCATATCTGTCATTGTCAGGGTAGAATGATTATCCATAATTTCCTTAAGATCATTATTAATGGATTTTAATAAAACGGATTCATCCCTGGTTGTCCTGTTATAACTGGCAGGTGAAGAGAGGTCTTCTTTATAGGAAAATAATGCATTAATAGAGAGAGGTTCTGTTTCCCCGCATCCACAGGATTGCCGGATAACTGCCTTTGTCGGGAGAATAATGTTCTGTGTTATTTCTATACCGTCGATAATAGCAATTATTGTTTCTAAAGCTTTTGCAGCCTGTTCATGAATGGGTTGCCGTACCGTGGTAAGGGGGGGAGAGAGTACAGCGCTGTATGGTTGGTCATCAAATCCCACTACGGCTATTTCTTCCGGAACTTTAATATTCCGGTTCTGGAGTGCCTGAATTGCACCGATTGCCATATCATCATTGGCAGCTATAATTGCCTGCGGCCATACGTTTCTTTTATCAAGTAAAAGTTTAACAGCTGCCTGGCCTCCCCCGGGAGTGAAGTCCCCCTGTGTAACCAGGTTTTTATTAAAAGAAATTCCTGTATCTGCAAGGATGTTTTTGTATACATTAAATCTCTGTTCTGCGTCCTGGTTGTTTTCTATTCCTTTAATAAACCCGATTTTTGTATAATGATGATCATGTATAAGGTGTTGAATCATGTTTTTTAATCCAGTTGTATTATCCGTAATAATAGAGGTAATATCCGGGATAGCCTGGGATATGCTTACTATAGGGATAGGAGAATATTTTTTACAGAATTGAACAAGGTCGTCTCTGGAACAATAATGTCCCAGCATCCCGGCTGCGATTATAATACCATCAACATTTTCCTTATTAACAAAACTATAAATGATATTGCAAAGTGCTTCATGTATTTGCGGGGAGTTAATTGCGCCTCCTACCAGGGTAAGTAAATTCACCTGGTGGTTCCGGGTTGCTTCTTCTAATGCAGAAATAAATTCAATATGATAGGCACTTTCCACCCAATCTATGAATAATCCGATTGTTTTCCTTTTTTTTATCGTCATTTCAATTAATTATAGCCTACTAAATTAAAAGCCCGTTTGTCAAATTTATTGGGTGGGATTTCCTGTGCTATATATTTGACGGATATATTAAAATGAGGTATTATTTAAAGTGAAGAGGTGTAGTGGATATGAAATACAGGATATTATTCAGTATCATTATTTTGATTCTTTTTAACTGTTCTCTATGGGCAGAAAAACTTCAGGTAGAGTATCTGGAAGGAATACTGGAGGCAAAAACAGGCAAGAACTGGGTAAAGCTTTATACAGATGACTGGGTTGATACAGGTACATTGGTCCGTCTTTCCCGGGATAGTCTTGTGGAACTCAACTCGGGTGATATAAGGATTACTCTTGTCAAACCGGGTGTGTATGATCTTGCAGATATTCTGAAACAAACACAGAGCGCTGATACATATGGGCTTGATTCGATGATTTCCATGAAATTAAAGACAATGATTAGTGAAGCATCAGAAGAAGGCCAGGAATCAAACATGGGTGTGCGTGCTAATGAAGCAAGCAATAATTTTGACGATGATGTAACAGCGGAATTATTCGAACTTGCAAACGAAGAAATGAAAAAGGGAAATTATGACAAAGCCATACGTTTGTTTCATAATGCAGTAGATGCTGCTGCAACGATGGATCCGGATGCCGATTCCATTCATATGTTTCATTATTACATCGGCTACTGTTATTATCAAAAGGGAGAAGATACAAAAGCCCTGTCATTCCTGATGAAAATTGATGTTGATGATGAAATACCATATTATTCTGATTATGTTCTTTTATATGGGAAGCTTCTTATGAAAAGTTTTGCATATAACGATGCAGTAACCCTGTTTAAAGAATATCTGACAAAGAATAAGAATGACAATACTTTGATTCTTCAGGATGTTTATTATCTGATTTCAGTCTGTTATATTTACCTGGATACAATTCCCGAGGCATTGATTCACCTGAAAAAAGTTGAATCCCTGGACCCGGGGAGTGAAGTAGGGAAAAAAGCCCGGGAAATCATTAAAAAATTGGAAAAATCAACATAGACTGAATTATTTTTTTAAGGTTGTTATAAAATTTATAAAAGACTGTTCTTAGCAGTGAAGGCAGGGAATAGAGTATTTTATAAAATATATAAACGGTGATATTTACTTCTTTAAAATACACATAAAGGAGTTCTTTCATTATCTGATTTCTTATTAATGACCTCTGGATATTCCACTTTATATAATAATTGACGTATTTCTTTATAAGGAATGCCTGCTTTTTGTCCAGTTTATCAAGTATTTTTTTTGCTGAATGATAGGCATAGGGGACTTCCGGACCGGAATAAATGGCGGTAACCTGGTCAGGGATGTTCCCGTAATAAATCAATCCCTTATATGATGACCAGGAAAAATCACAAAGCAAACCGATTCGCATCCATGTCTCCACATCACCGCCTTTTTTACATTTTCCTTCAGGGAAACCGCCTGCTTCCCGGATGCACTTTTTTTTTACCGTAAAACAGGAAGTAAGAACAGGGGACATACTTCTGGCTACAGAGAGAAAGAATTCCTTCCTTGATACATATTTCGTTTTCCATTGTTTGTTTTTTAGCGAGAATTTATTTATTTTTTTTCTATTGTCAAAGATGCTTTCATATGCGGTAAAGTATGCCCCGGCCTGTGGATATTTATTTATGAGGAGTATAATTTGTTCAAGATAGCAGGGCATCCACTCATCATCTGCATCAAGAAAGGAAATAAAAGCACCCTGTGCATGTGCAATTCCCAGATTCCTTGCAGCATAACCTCCCGGTCCGGGTGTTTCCCTGTGAAGAATTCTTAGTCTTTTGTCCTTTATTTCTTTTATCCGGTAAAGGGAATTATCAGTACAGGCATCGTTAATGATAATTATTTCGAAATCGGAAAAGGTCTGATTCAGAGCAGAAGTAAGCGCCCTTATAATATAAGCTTCCTTATTGTAAAGGGGAATAATGATGCTGAATTGCGGACTTTTATGATCTGGCATTTTTAATATGTACCTTATATTGATAGCTTTGTCAAAGTGTATCTGCTTTTTAATTAGTTTTAGTTCCTGTTGATTAATTTCCAAAAGAGCCCTTTTTTTATTGACGAATTTGCATTTTCTATTCAAACATTGTGATACCGTGGAGTCACAATTTATTATACTTTTTTATACACTATGTGCGAAAAAGTATAACTTTTTAAAGGAATTGTATACTTTTTTATACTTTTTTTGCCAAATTTTCATCTAAAAATTATATTCTGGTCTCCTTTAAATTTTTGCACCGGAGCGAAAATTACCATGGAGGCATTATAGAAATAGACATCGGTTACCTTACGTAAATAGTGAAGTAAAAAAGAAGAATGAGAAAACAACAAATCCCCGTGACTTTTTTTGATATTTTACTGGCTTCCTTATTAAAAATTTCATATATTTTATTAATTCGGGTGAAAAAATGGGAAAAGTTAGTATTGTTAAAATAGATGAAAGCATAAAGGATACTCTTCACAAAGCTCTATCGCTTATCGGTGGGATAGGTTTATTTGTACAAAAAGAAGACCGGGTTCTCCTGAAGCCGAATCTTAATGATGTTGATTGCATTACAAATATAAATCTTGTTGATGCACTCATACAGTATCTGTTCGATTATGAGATGAAAGATATTGTCATAGCAGAATCCACATTCGGCAACAAGTATATAACAGAAGAATATTTTAAGAAATCGGGGTATTATGAAATCAGTGAAAAATTCGGCATCCCGCTTATCAATCTGAATAAATCTGAATCAATTGAAATGAGAGTAAAGAATCCGCTGGTGTTAGAAAAAATAAAGGTAGCCAAAGAAGTAGGTGAGGCTATAAAGATTATTAACATTCCGGTTATGAAGGTTCACTATGCCACAGGTGTCACTCTTGGTTTGAAAAACTTAAAAGGATTTCTTCCCCCGGATGAAAAAAAGCATTTCCATGAAGCAGGGCTTGATAAATCAATCGCTGATTTGAATACAATCATTCACCCTGATCTTACCATTATAGACGGGATGTATTGTATGGAAAGAATGGGCCCCAAAGGAGGTGATGTATTTTACCTCGGATTGTTGATTGCAGGGGGAAATAATGCAGAAACTGACTATGTTGCAGGACAGATTATGGGATATGATCTGCCAGAGATTAAACATCTTCGATATTATGTTTCATCTGCAGGTATTGATGTAACCGGTATCTCTGTATGTGGTGAAAAGATTGAACAGGTTATGCGTCCGTTTAAAAAAGTAGATATTAAAAAAATGATTCCAGCGAACATCATTATATATAATACGAACGCCTGTAGTGCGTGTATGAATGCTTTATTAATTTCTTTTTCTTTTGTTAAAAAGGAGATAAAACAAAAAACCGCAATCTATCTTGGCAATAATACAATGATACAGGATAGTGACGTAACAATTGCTTTCGGCAATTGCTGTTCAGGGATAGATGCCCAAATTCGGATTAAAGGATGCCCTCCTTATCCATTACTTTTAGGAGAAAAATTAAAATAGATCCCTTTATTGTTTTTGTCCGATATTTTCCATGGATGTAAAAACCTTCTTGTATTCTGTAAACACTTTTTCCACTTCCGGGTCATTCAACAGATCGCCGTATTCCTTCTGTATTTTTACAATAATGACATATATTTCTGTTACTTTTGCCAGAAGATCAAAAGACTCAAGTGGATTTTCCTTTGCCTTTTCCATTTTTTTATAGAGTGCCTTTACCCCTTCCTGCATCGATTCCATATTGGTGTTTGCATATGCGGATAGTTCTTCAGATAGCTTAGCCGTATCTTTCTTATTTCGCTCAAATATCCGTTCCATTTGCTTTAGATGATTTACTAAAACAGTTGATGGATCATTTTTTACTGCACAACCAGGAAGCAGCAGGAAGAGAATTCCTGTTACCAGTATATATTTCATTTTATCCTCCTAATTAATTGAATTTATTTATTACACCAGCGTAAAGAGCGGTAAATCACATCCTTCCAGAGTGTATAGTTCTTTTGTCTTGTTTCCTCATCCAACCTGGGCTTGAATATCTCTCCATGCATTATCATTGCTTTTATCTCATCTTCGGACTCCCAGTATCCTGATGCAAGACCTGCCATAAATGCTGCCCCAAGTGCAGTAGGCTCCGGATGTGGATAATATTCCACATCAATTCCCAGAATATCACTTAAAAACTGGCAGATAAACCTGTTCTTTGATACACCGCCATCCAGTTTCATTTTTTTTATTTTAATTTTCGTATCCCTTACAATCCCGTCAACAATATCTTTTATTCGATAGCAAATTCCTTCCAGGGCTGCCCGGATAATATGTGCCTTTGTTGTATTCAGGTTTATGCCGAAAATATTTCCTTTTGCTGATGCATCCCAGTAGGGAAAGGTGAGTCCTGTGGTAAAAGCAGGCAGGAAAAAAACTCCATTTGTTGAATCGATGCTAAAAGCAAGGGTTTCAGTATCCCTGGCATTTTTAAAAAGGCTAAGTTCTTTCTGTATCCAGTCGATAACACTCCCGGTATTCTGGGATTGACCTTCGAGTAGATAGGTTGTTTGATTGTCTACACGCCAGGCAACCAGGGGGTAAAGTCTTCGTCTTGATGCAAAAGGCCTGACTCCTGTATTCAGATCGATAAATGAACCGGTCCCGTTTGTACACTTCATTTCCCCGTTTTCAAAACAACATTGTCCATAGAGTGATGATTGTTGATCTGCTATTACTGCACGGATAGGGATTTCGCCCCCTCCAAATAATGATGTACTCCCAAAATCCCCCCGGGTCTCCCTGATTTCCGGGAGAATCTGACCGGGAATGCTGAAAATACCCTGTACAATACTATTCCATTTAAGGGTAAAGGGATCCAGAATACCGGAGGAAGATGCATTTGAATAATCTGTTGCATGAACCTTCCCTCCTGTCAAATTCCATAATATCCATGAATCAATTGTTCCCCAGCATACTGAAGTATCCGGGGTATGGGCAAGACGTTTTAGTTCCGGGTTACTATGAAATAAATATCCTGTTCTTGATGATGACTGAACAGTATCAAATTTTAAGATTGAAAGAACCAGAAGTTTGGGAGAAGGAATAACACCACGAAAAATCCTGGCAAAAGTGCGTACCAATTTAAGCCATAAAAGGTTTGTTTTCTTTTCTGCATAATGGGCGCATCGTTTGTCCTGCCACGTTATGATATTTGTCAATTTTTTTCCTGTTTTTTTATCCCACATCAGGAATGAGCTTCGCTGTGTTGTAATTCCCAGGGAAACGATATTTTCCGATTTGAGTCTTTTTAATTTCATAATCTTTAATAATACGTTCCTGCTCATTGTCCAGAGTTCATCCGGATCCTGCTCCATATATCCTTCCTGCTCAATGATATAATGTGGCTGTTCTTTCGTTTCCCCAATAATTACTCCCTTTTTATCAAAAATAAATGCCTTTATATTGGTTGTTCCGACATCCAGGATAAGTATATATTTTTTCATTGAATACCACCTTGTTTAAAATTATAATTAGGGTTCAAAGTTGAACACTTCTCTCTTTATTAATTATATTGTATTTCAAATAGCGAATAAAACCAGTATTTTTTTTGATTGGGATATATTATCTTTATGCAGACTTAGAACCTTGAAGAATATTCTGGTATGATTTTTAGGGAAAAGCTGGTGATGAAGGTTGAGCGGTAATACTGCTTGAAAATAGAGCTATTATGAACTACACTATAATAAGGAGTTATAATTGTTTTATTTAAAGCTTAAATTCAGTCATGACTGGGATGATATTGTCATTATCAGGAATTTTATTATTACCATATTGTCCCGGAAAATTACTAATTACGATGAAGCGTATCGTGTTGCCCTCGTAGCGTCGGAACTTATGGAAAATGCCTGCAGGTATTCAACAATAGGCGGGGCCAGTATAGAATTGGAACAGGGTATTAATGAAACCCATATTGAGTTTCGTATAAAAAATATTACAAAAGAAGAAAATATTAAAGAATTTGAAAAAATTTTCCATATTATAAATACCGGCTCTGCAGGGGAAGCGTATAAAGAAATGATGCTGCGTGTTATCAACAGGAATGATGAAACGATTAGCCAGTTGGGGCTGGCGAGAATAAGATATGAAGGGCAATCGGAAATAAGCTATGAAATAGAATCCGACCTGGAACCTCTTTTAAAAGGGAGTGAAAGAATCGATAGTCAAAAACAGCGGATACTATGCGTAAAGAGTAAAATGTCTATAATTCCGAAGAAAATTGGAGAAGCTCATGGTATTTAATATCCCAAAACAGACATACAACAGAGCCATCATTTCTGCTAAAGGGGATACAATCATCCTGGAAGGAGATATTGATCATAATGACCCTGAAGTTTTTATAAAACCTTTTTTTGAAAAGGTTTTATCTCAAATGCATGAGGTATTGATAATCGACATAAGAAACCTGGAATTTCTTAATTCAGCTGGTATCAAATGCTTGCTCGATTTCTTAAAAGCCAAACCCACAGACACCAGGGTTCTCATTAAAAGCGATAAGAAAAAGACATGGCAGCAGAAATCCATGGCAGTGATAAAATCTCTTGATGAAGAGAATATTTCTCTTGAAGATGTTGATATATAAGCGGAATTTACATTTTGTGGATGTTTTCCGTTTGTTTCAAAACAGCATTTATTTTATATTTGAGAAGTGAAAGATTTAAAGTAATTGAAGAAAAGAATCAAATCGGATTCCCTGACAATTGGAATATTAAGTGATACATTGATGTATGACATACCAATTCAGTATTTCAGGGCAATAAGTGATGTTGTAAAACAACATGATTTGAATCTCCTGAGTTGTACGACAAAAGCTATACGGGCACCGAATGATTATAATATCCAGGCAAATATCCTCTTTGATCTCATGAATGAAACGAATGTCGATGGACTGCTTATTGCGTCCAATCTTCTTGCATCATTTATTCCTTTTAATGAATTAGTGGACCTGTGCCGGAGGTACCATCCACTGCCAATTATCAGTATGGGGGCGATATTAGAAGGATATCCCAGTGTGGTAAGTGATAATTTCCAGGGAATGTATGAAGTAGTATCACATCTTATAGAAGTACATGGGTATAAACATATCGCTTACCTGTTGGGGCCAGATGTTCATCCGGATGTACAGGAACGATATAATGGATATGTCCTGGCTCTAAAGGACCATAATCTTTCTCTGGATCCTGAATTAACATTACCTGGTAATTTTCGGACTATTTCAGGCAATAAAGCAGTTTCGATATTGATAGACCAGCGCAATAAAAAGCCGGGCAGAGATTTCCATGCCATCGTATGTACAAATGATTATATGGCATTTGGTGTTGTCACTGAATTACAGAACCGTGGGATCAATGTGCCGGAAGATGTTGCTGTTACAGGATTTGATAATATTTTTAATTCGAAATACTATACCCCATCATTAAGTACAGCACACCAATTCTTCGATGAAATGGGAAAACAGGCAATGGAATTACTTCTTGCAAGGCTTGCCGGTAAAGAAATCCCGGAGATCACCAGGGTTCCGGCAAAGTATATACAACGTCAATCCTGCGGGTGTAATGAAACGGTAATGCCTGAACCGCTGGATGAAACAGAACTCCCCCCGGATGTATCTTCGGCAATCTCTTCAGATCCCCGTAAATTTCTGCAGCAGTTAAGTGTACAATTTTATAATGCCGGACTGCCCAGGAGGGAGATTGTCACATGGGATCAGATACTTGCTCTACTCAGTCAAATCGATAAATGGGAATGGGGAGATAAAACCGACTATTATCAGGGAATGTCATTCGGTCGCTATGCATGGTTTGCCATGGGTAAAACCAGTTATCTTGCTTTTGAAAATATAAACAATACAATAGCGACATTGTATACAGGGATGGCGTTGATATCTACCCTTGATATTTCTCAATTAATGAATATTATAGAAAAAGAATTAAAAACATACGGTATACGGAAATGTTATCTGTCACTATACGAAAATCCCCCACCTTTTATTCATCCACAAACACCTCCTGAGTGGTCCCGGTTAATTCTGGCTGTTAATGAAAAAGGAAGAATCATTCTGCCGGAGGATGGTATACGTTTTCCAACCCGGAATCTTGTACCGTGTGAAATTCTGGAACAGGAAAGCCGGACAAGGATGCTGATGGAAGCTTTGTACTTCCAGGAGGAACAAATCGGGTTCTGGTTGCTGGATGCAAATATATATGATGAAAAAATGAGCCGTTTTTTAACAGGCCAGATCAGCAGTTCTCTTCAAGGTGGTTTACTTCTTAAACGTTACCAGGAGCGCACCCGGGAACTGGCAATAGCCAACAGGGAGATCCAGCTCCTTAACAGACAATTAAAAGATGAAAATTTAAGGATAAGTACGGAAATGGAAGTGGCCCGGCATATTCAGATTGCCCTGTTGCCGGAAATTATTAAAACAATTCATCCGGACTTTAAGATATCAGCACGTATGCTTACCGCAGCAGAGGTTGGTGGTGATTATTACGATATAAATCTTGACCGGGAAGGTGCACTCTGGCTGG
The DNA here is from genome assembly GCA_016935735.1 of Spirochaetales bacterium. Taxonomy (GTDB): domain Bacteria; phylum Spirochaetota; class Spirochaetia; order SZUA-6; family JAFGRV01; genus JAFGRV01. The sequence continues at coordinate 54,495 of JAFGQK010000042.1, forward strand.
GGATAGGGGATGTTTCCGGTCATGGGGTTACCTCGGGATTGATTATGATGATGGCACAAACAGTTCATACAACCATCACCGCGAACTACAATGCCAGTGCCCGGGATATTGTCATTATGATAAACAATGTGCTGTTCAAGAATATTTCCGGCCGTATGGACGAAACCAGGTATATGACTTTTACTACATTGAAATACCTTGGTCGGGGCCGGTTCCAATATGCCGGATTTCATCTGGATTTACTTATCTACCGGCACCGTACAAAAGCCTGTGAGGTAATTGAAACCAGTGGTCTGTGGTTGAATGTAAAACATGATATCAGCGATAAGACACAGAATGCTGAAATAAGCCTTGAAATTGGGGATGTTCTGATCCTGTTTACAGACGGATTAACAGAGATTTTTGACGAACAACGAAATATGCTTGATACACAAGGATTAATTGACATTATTACCAGACATGGTGATAAAGATGTGGAAGCAATGCAGGATGCAGTGTTTAAAGATGTGACAAACTGGTGTTATGGGGAACCCAAAGATGATATGACACTGATGCTGGTGCGCCGGATAAGATAATGAGATTTATACAGGGGGGGTACATGATAAAAAAACAGTTGTATTGAAATTTTCGATGTATACAAAGGAACAAAGTACGATGATACATGTATTGCAGAGGTAAAATCCGGTGAAAAAATAGTAGATTCCCAGCAGGAACTGCCTTGACTGGTTGAGAAATTAATATAAAAGATCCTGGAGGATTTCTGTGTAATCGTGATATTATCTTGCCCATGAATAGTAAGGATAACAAAAAAAAAGACCCACTAACTCATGCTATTGTTGGGGTAGCTATGGAAGTTCATAGTCCAATCTGTGAAATCGGTGTAATCTGTGGTTTCATCTCTTTATTGTGGAAAATCGAAATTCCTGGACAATAAATTAATATATTCTGCCAGGTTGATTTTATTCTGAATTTCTTTTACTTTAACTCCTATGAAAACTGAAAATTATCTTGATACTTCAATTATTGCAGCAAGAAAAGCCGCAGAAATACTGCTTGGATACTTTCAAAAAGAAAAAAATGTTTCTTTCAAATCCGCCCATTATGATATGGTGACAAAGGCAGATATTGAATCTGAAAAGATTATTGTATCGACAATAAAGGAAAAATTCCCCTGTCATAATATCCTGGCCGAAGAAAATAACTATGAACAGACCGATTCTCCTTATACCTGGATTATCGATCCGCTGGATGGTACAAATAATTTTGTTCATGGTATCCCGGTTTTCAGTATATCGATCGCTCTTGCAAAAAACGGCTCGATAATAATGGGTGTGGTTTATGATCCGACAAGGGAGGAGCTTTTTTGTGCACAACACGGGGATGGGGCAATGTTGAATAACAAACTGGTCAGGGTAACAGAAGCGGAAGACCTTTCTTCATCGATTCTTGCTACCGGTTTTTATTACAACAGGGGAAAAGAGATGGAGGAAACTCTTGACAATATAAAAAGATTCTTTTTGAGTGGAATTATCGGTATTCGCCGGATGGGTTCTGCCGCACTTGATTTATGTAATGTTGCCTGCGGGAGACTGGATGGATTCTGGGAATATTATTTAAGTCCCTGGGATTTTGCCGCAGGGGTATATATTGTGGAACAGGCAGGAGGAAAGGTGACAGATCAGTATAATGAAAAGGTAAAAATTGCCCCTTCCTATATTGTCTCTTCCAATGGGAAAATACATACAAAGATGCTTGACATTGTGGGTAATAAAGAAAGAGGAACTTAAAAAATATTTTTTTTCTTTCGCTTTAATGCTATTGTCTCAAGGCATTCGCCAATCCACATCTTATATTGGGGGGGGATTGCATCCTGATCAAATGTTATGATTAATGATACAAGCTTTTCATGCTCACTTATAATATCACACCTTGTTACAATACCGACCATCTCCCCCATTTCCTTGAGTGACTGCATTTTTATAAGGAGTATTACCCGTTTCTGTGCAAAATCTGCCGGGGTGCCTTCTATGAGTACTTTTGCACTGAAAATGGAAATTTCATTTAGAATACATTTTTTTCCTTTTCCTTCAATAAATAAGAATGTTTCCATAGACTGGATACCGAATTCCAGCTGATTTGTATCATTGATGGTGATTCGTTCCTGGAAACGCTTTTCTCTCTGGGATTCAAGTTCAATATGCCGTCCCAGAATAAGGATAAAATCATCCGGTGGGCGGTTAAGGTATTCCAATGAAAAAAGGTATAGATTGGGATTACTCCCGTGATATTTATTCTGGCTATTAACTTTCGATTGAATAAAGAATGAAATTTCCTTTTTACTTTCCGGCTGGACAAAAAACAACCGTATTGAAACCTTATTATTTGCCTTTTTTAATTTTTCAAATAAAAAGACTTTAGCCAGAATGAGAATTTTAGCCATTCGCATGGATCCGAGATAAAGAATACAGGGAAATGTCTCACTTACGCATTTTAGAGAAATTCTATTGGCTATAAGACCGGTGGCAGTAATAACAGAATGATTGAACACAACCTCATGATCTGAATAGTTCTCATAATAATAGCTGATTTGACGCGCTTCTGTTTCTTTCATAATTATGTGCCTGTTTAAAAGCCTTACTCCTATTATATGATTTTATGCATGTAAACGCAAGTGCCATAAGGCCAGCAGGCCAGCATAAGGCAAAGATCGGGAATTTTATTAAATATCAAAATTATATGCAAGTTTCATCATAAGACCCGGGTTCTGTTCAATAAATTTCTCATAATCCTTTCGTTTCACAACATAAAGTGATACAGGTGTGTTATGATAAAATGTATATTCGGAGGGGAGTTTTCTGTCCAGTTTTACCATTGCCCCGGCAATATCACCTTTTTTTAAAACAGCAATAGCTTTTCCCTCCCTGCTTACATTTACCTCACCTTTCCGTATAATATAGACATTTTCAAAGTTGTCTCCTTCCGAGATTAGCGTTCCCGGTTTTTCCTTTTCCTCTGGATGCAATACGGATTCCAGCCATGTTTTTTGATAGTTAGTAAGACGCCTGAATGTTTTACTGGAAGAAAGAAGATCCCAGGATTCACGGTCCCTGTTTTTTATTAAATTTTGAAGGGTTTCTTCAAATTCCGTACCGGCAATAAAACTTAAAAAATGATCCTTCTGGATTGTATATGCCACAACGTCTGTCTCTGCAATTATATCCATTGCCCGGGTTTTTTCAGTAAGAAGGGAAACCTCGCCAAAATATTCATATATCCCATAGGTTTTTTTCTTTTTATCCATATCATATAGAACAGAGACATTTCCGGATGCAATAATAAAAAATCTGTCTCCTTTGGTTCCTTTCTGAATTACATATGTCCCCTTTTTAAATTTCTCTTCTGTTACAAACATGAGAAATTCCTGAACCTTATCAATAGGAAAAGACTGAAAAAAATCAAGATGCTTTAATACACTTAATATTTGATATGTTTTTTCAAACTTTGGTGGTTTTATTTTTAAATAAACAGTATTTTCAATGCCAAAGCGGGCAAGGGTAAGGTTTGTATGTTCCGGAAAATCTTTTTTTGCTATATGATAAACCACTATTTTTTTCTTTATATTTTCCGGAAGAGAATCCAGGTATTTGATCGGAGTATGAAGCGGCGGAATACCGGATTCATGATAAATAAGGCCGGAACTCCATGGAAAGTTTGTCAATTCCTTATACCGGTCTTCAGTGATTATTCCCGAATCATAGAGTTTTTTATGGATATCCGGGTCATTCTGATGATCTGACGAATAGACAAAACTTTGATCCTGGAAATGGATAGTAAATCCTACAGCAGGAATTGAATGGAGGGTATAAAACATATGGAATTCCCCCCCATGGATAAAAACGGGTTTACCAATCGTGACAGGTTGAAATTTAAACAATTGCCTTAAATAGCTTGCAGGTTCATTCGATAGGGCAGAATATTTACGAAGAAAACTATCAAGAATCGTATGGGTGGTATAGACAGTGATTTTTCCTTCTTCCAGGATTTTTTGAAAAGTACCTGCATCATGATCGGCATGACAGTGTGTAAGAATGATACTATCGATGAGTTTAGGATTAACATTGGAATCCTCAAGCCATTCTGTAGAGTCTACCGGCGGATCGACCATAATACCGCCATGATTAAGCCATATAATGAATCCCGATGTATTTTCCGTAGGATCAAACCCATGACTTGGCCCAAGACAGGTAATCCCGAAAAGCGGGGGTTCGTATGGTTCGGGGAGACGCTCACCGATATTCACCTTTGGACTGTACTCAATAATCCCTGGTATCGTGGCAATTTCCTTTTTACCCTCGTAAAGATGAAAATCTTTGTGATTGTCGATCGAGATTGTTATATCCTCAAATGTATATGTATTATCAACAAAGTATTCAAGGGATACAAGATCCCTGAATGTAAAATTTTTATAATACTGTAATTCTGCTTTTAGATTTGTAATTTCAAGATCATCCCGGGTGGAATAAAAATCATTGGTAATATCCAGTTCTTTTGGCCCAAAAACAGCCTCCTGAAGCACTTTCATAAGTTGTTTTGCTTGTTTTTTATTGCAGATAATCCGGGTTTTTTTTTGTTTTAGAAAAAAATTATAATAAACAGGAAATTCCAGTTCTGCAAGGCTTATTCCTTTATCCCAATTGAACAATTGATTGGGGAGAACAAAGATATCGGGAACAGATTCGGGAAGATACATTGTATCCTTAATTGTTTCGGGAGGGGCTCCAAACTGGATATACCCTACAGGTGTGTTTACAAGGATTCCTCCCCGCGGCAGGTGAGTTACTGTTTTTTTTAATTGCTTAAGCGGCCGCATTCATTTTTCCTCATGTTATGCAAGAATATCTTCCACTGATTTTGAAAATTTTTTCCTCCCGATCTCATATAAATCCCTTCCATAAATGTCATTCACCACAATAACCGGAAAATCCGCAACTTCCAGCCGCCGAACAGCTTCTGTTCCCAGATCATCATAAAGAACAATTTCGGATGATTTTATATGCCTGTTCAATAAAGCTGCAACTCCTCCGGTAGCAGCAAAATAGATACATTTATATAATTTACATGCGTCCCTTAGCTCCTGGGAACGCTCTCCTTTGCCTATCATTCCTTTTATTCCTGTATACTCAAGAAGTTTGATTGCATAAGGATCCATCCTGACAGCAGTCGTAGGTCCTATAGAACCTATCACTTTTCCCGGCGAAGCTGGTGTTGGTCCGGCATAAAAGATAATCGCTCCATTAAAATCAAGGGGAAGAGGCTTTTTATTATCAATATACCCGGTAAGCCTTTTATGTGCTTCATCCCTGGCAGTATATATATTTCCATTTAATAATATCCTGTCTCCCGCATGAAGGGTTTCAATATCTGCATCGGAAAGTGGTGTATAGAGTCGTATTGTTGTCCATACCATTTTAGATAATAACCTCCTTATACCGATGACTGTGGCATTGAAAACTCAATGCCACAGGAAGGGAAGCAATATGACATGGTGCTTTTAGAATATGAACTGCAAGAGCGGTAATTGAACCACCCATCCCCTGCGGCCCAATTCCAAGTGTATTAATCCCTTCAAGAAGTTCCCGTTCCAATGAATCAAGAGAAGGATCGGGATTCGGTGTGCCTATTTTTCTCAAAAGGGCTTTCTTGGCCAGATAAGGTGCATATTCAAAAGTACCACCTATACCAATTCCCAGGAAAAGAGGAGGGCATGGATTTGCCCCACTTTGCTTTACAGATTCCAATATGAACTTTTTCACTCCATTTATTCCTGCGGAAGGAGAAAACATTCGAAGCTGGCTCATATTCTCACATCCCCCACCTTTGGGCATAATAATAATCCTTAATTCATTACCGGGGACAATTTCATAATGGATAAATGCCGGGGTATTATTTTTCGTATTTACACGGGAAAAGGGATCTTCGACTATTGAAAAGCGAAGGTAGTTATTTTTATATGCCCTCCGTACTCCCTCATTTACTGCACTCGAAAGATCACCACCAGTAAAGACAATATCCTGTCCAATTTCCATAAATATTAAAGCCACACCACAATCCTGGCACAGTGGGAGTTTTTCATCCCTGGCTATTTCTGCATTCTTTAGAATTTGTCTGAATATTTCCTTTGCTGTTGGAGATGTTTCAAGGTGTGCTGCTTTTATTATGATATGAACAACCTCTTCGGGAAGTTCGAAATTTGCCATAACAAAAAGCTTTTCGATCTTATCCTGAACTTCTTCCACTGGTATTTCACGCATTATATTTATCCTGTTAAAAATAAGATAGAAGAAAATAACAGGTTTTGTCAAGGTATTATTATGAATAGAGTTTTATTGTATTTAACACCAGTTTATATGCTTCCTGGGCAAGGATAAAGTCTTCCTTTTTTACTTCCGGATTTAAGTCTGGATGAAGTCTTTTTGCTAATTTTCTAAATGCTAATTTTACCTGATCTTTGTTCACTCCTTTTTTCACACCGAGTATCTCATATGCTTTTTCTATGGTTAAAACCTCATTTATTTTTTGTATTTCTTTTTGTGGATTAAGACCGAAATCATAACCCAGTTGCTCGCCAAAGAAATGTCTGTATGATTCCTCACATTCTATCTGGATAGAGAGAAGATCAGCATAAAGGGTTTTAAGACTTTCTATAATCCTGTCGGAATGAACTTTAAGCCAATCAAGTCTATTTAGCACATAGGTAATAATTGTTCTGGAAGCCCGTGTGTTTTCGGAAATAATGGAAAAATTTTTAAAAAAGTACTGGACCACAAAACGTATTTTCTTGTCCCTGGAATCTACTTTAAGAATTTCTTTGATCCTTAGAAAAAAGGTTGCAATCCGGTCGCCCAGCAAATACATTGTAGAAAGGATTTCTTGAAGAACAGGATCCGTAGTCAGGGATATAGCAAGATTAATCTCTTTACTCAGCGTTTCAAACAATCTGGCAAGTTCACTTGAACGTTTCGCTAAAGCTGATTCCTCGCTATATATTTTCATGTACATAATACTATATATCATCACTATTTATTTTTAAAGTATAAAAAGAAAAAAATCAGTATCCTGCGTAATAGATGAATAGTGCAGATTGTGTCCGGAGTCAGATAGATCGGAGTGAAAGAAGATTTTTTTCAAACCGGGTAATGAGATTTTTACCTTTTTGCTTCGAATGATATAATGCTTTATCTGCATAAGTAAAGAGTGTGCGGTCAGTTTTGTTCGTATCCCCGGGAAATTCAGCTATTCCGCCGCTAATTGTCACTTTTATCTTAAAGGATTCTTCTGCAACTGTCTGTCTTATTTTTTCCGAAAGAATATATGCTCCTTTTTTATCTGTCTGGGGCAGGACCAGGGCAAATTCCTCCCCCCCGTATCTGCACGGGATATCGGATACCCGGACTGTATATTGAATGATATGGGCAATCCGCTTTAAAATCATGTTTCCTTCCAGATGCCCGAAAGTATCATTAAAAAGCTTAAAATCATCAATATCCATTATTACAAGCGAAAAAGCATGGCCGTGCCGGTTAGCCCGTGCAAACTCTTTTATAAGTTCATTTTCATAGTGCCTGTAATTAAACAGCCCGGTGAGTTCATCTTTTACAATAAGCTGATTCAAATTTTTAAAAATTTTGTCTTCAATAATCCTTGGCTCTGATGCCTCGGTTATTGTCGTAATATTTCTAATCAGATAATCCAGGAAGGCAACCCTGAAATCAAGTTCCATACCAAGGGCTTCTTCCATTTTCCGTTTGTTTTTTATAACATTTTTTAAGAAAATCCTTGCACTCTTATCATCAATCTCTATCTGGGTATACTCAAAAAAAAGTCTGGCGTATATATAATTCTTGCTTTCACTTATAAATTGCCCGAATTTTTCTTTTTCTTCTTCTGTAATACCTGCAGTTTTTCCACTTAAATAAAAAAGAATAAACTTATTAAACTCGCTGATATTCATACGTAATGATATCATTTACCAGTAAGATTGTAAATTACTAAAAAAACAAATTTTATTTTAATGTACAACAGGACAGGAAGTCTTTAAAAATTCCGGCACAAATACCCTGATACTATCTTCCTGTAGTTTTTTAAGGATTTGCTTATTCTTTTTACTCCACTTTACAAGGGTCAGCCATCCATAGGCATAAAAAAAAGCAAATAACAACCTCCCCTTTATGAGGTTTTTTAAAATTCTCGTTATGGTATAAAAACCTTTCATGGCTTTTATCGTCCATATCTGGAGATGATATGGAGACATTCTTTTTGGTAAGAATACAGTATTAAAAGCATCATACCGGTCCCATTCATAACAAAGTATTCTTTGTTCATTATCCAGTTGTTCAAAATGCTTTGTGCCGGGTAGTGGTGTTATTATCAAGAATTGAACAGTGTCCACTTTGTTTTGCTTTACAAACGAAAGCGTTTCTTTAAACGTCTCTTTTCCATCTGCATCCGAGCCAAATACAAACATGCCATGAATTGCAATATTTCTTTTATGAATTTCATTGATTGCATCCTTAATATCCATAAGGGTCTGTTCTTTATTGTAAAGCTTTAATGTCTGGGGATTGATTGATTCAAACCCGATAAAAAAGATTATAAAGCCTGCCTTTTTCATTAAATCAAGAAGTTCCGCATCCCGGGCTACATCAACCCGTACCTGTGCAGAAAAAGTCTGCACATGATGTGTTATGTTTCGTTCTTGAATAATACGCTTTAAAAGACTTTTCGTGCGTTTTTTATTGGCAGCAAAATTATCATCATAGAAGAAAACATGTTTATTGTTAATTGATGCCAGATCCTGCATAATAAGATCCTCGGATCTCATTCTGTATTTATGTCCCAGCATTGCCGTTACCGAACAGAAACTGCAATTATATGGACACCCCCTGGAAGTCATCACGACGCCTGTGGAAAGCTTGTAATTGACAAATAAAGACCAGTCCGGGGTGGGTACTGAATTCATATCAACTTCCTGTTGTCTGGAGGGATTGTGAACAATCCTGTCCCCGATTCTCCAGGATAAACCGGGAATTTCTTTTAATGATTCTTTATTTCCTAAAGCATCCAGGAAAGGGACAAATGTATTATCCGCTTCTCCACGTAATACATAATCCCCATATTTCATTGCTTCTTCCGGGATAAATGTCGCATGAACCCCGCCGAAAATAATCCTTGTCTCCTTTTCCTTTTGCCTGCATATTGCCCTTGCAATCTGGGCAAGCCGGTATCCTTCCGGGGCTGTTGATGTTGTAATTGAAATTCCGATTATATCTGCCCAGAGAATATGTTTATAGGTAAGAGGGGTGACCTGCTGGTAGATAATCCTTACATTATATCCTGCCTGCCGGGAAAGGGTGCCCAGGATTGCCAGACCCATACGGGGGATTTTATACAACGAAAATATATTAAAATCCGGCGATTTTGGTTCCACAAGCAAAACGTTTTTTATGATGCGGTTATAATGATTCTGTTCAGTGAATTCTTTCAAATTCGTATTCTTTTGATTCATTCTGATCCTCCTTTTTATAAATAAGACAGAAATAATACCCGGTAGGTTGCAAAAATATCAGTAAAAATAGATAATAATGCAACCTTTTTATATGTGTACTGTCTTATAAAGGGAGGAGCGATATAATGATATTCAGCAATATCTTAAAGACACAGATTCCGGTACTCGATATTTCCGGGGGCTTGTGTGATTCTGCACAGGTTATTATTGCCATTGTCCCGCTGGTAAGCGTCATCGTTTTAGGGATACTCACCTTTTTTTTCATGCTATGGGATCATCAAAAAAGGATGATTATTATCCAGAAAGGTGGCTCCCCCCCTTCCCATAGAATAGATGAAAAATTATTGCTTCTTGGTATTGTAGCGCTTTTTATTGGTATAGGGCTTACTGTTTTCTTTATCATTTACAATGGAATGAACCCGCCCCTTTTGGGGGGAATTATACCAACAACAGCAGGGTTGGGAATTATTACTGCTTATATAATACTATACAGGAAACGTTAATAAAAAATGGAGAAGCAGGATGATAACAAGGATGATAACAAGGATGATAACAAGGATGATAACAAGGATGATAACAAGGATGATAACAAGGATGATAACATCCTGGTGCAGCGTATTACAGACGGAGATACTGATGCATTCAGGGGAATTGTGGAAAGTCATCAGAAAAATATTTTCTATCTTGGTCTAAGATTTTTCCATAACCAGGATGATGCAGAAGATTTTGCCCAGGAGGTGTTTTTAAGAGTATTTGAAAAACTCAGTTCTTTTAGAGGTAATGTACCTTTTAAAAGCTGGCTTTATAAAATCGCATTTAACATGGCAGTAAACGTATATCACCTGGATAAACGGAGATATCTCTTATTACAGGAAGCGGGTACCAGTGAAAGGTTGTCAGAAAATGAGGATGATCTTGTAGAAATAGAGTTAATAAAAAAGGAGCGGAAAAAAGAAGTACAGAAAATACTGAAGCAACTGCCCGAGGTATATACCCTTGTTATTAAAATGCGTTTTTATGACGGTCTAAAATTGAAAGAGATAAGAGAGATCATGGATATACCGCTGAATACGATAAAATCATATATTCACCGTGCCAAACAGTACATTAAGAAAAAACTTGAAGGCGCGAATAAATCAAGGAGAATGAGTTATGGAGGAAGAAATCGATAAACAGCTGGAAGAGCTTTTAAAGTCTATTGAGTTCCCGGGTGAAGAAGAAAAGAAAATAACCGAATATTTTGATAGCAGGGATTTTACCATGCTTGTGGTGGAAGCGATACATGAAAAGAATGTGAGAATGAAAAAAATTTTATTCTGGGTGATTTTTATTATTTTAAACATTCTTGTTATGTCTTTACTGGGAACGAATCATTTTATAATAGACAAATTTTTTGCTTTTCAGAATACCCTTTCTGTGCTTTTTTTTCTTTTCCTTGGTGTATCGCTTTTTGGAGGGTTAATCGGTCTTATTATTCATATAGATACATCATGGATTCATGACTTTTATGAATGGATTAATGGTACGATAAGACGGAATCAGTAAAAATATTTTTTATTCAGTAATTTTCCCTGCCTTTATATAAAAAAACCGTTATTTAACTCCTCTTTCTTTTTCCCCTTGAAAAAGCTGCCCGGTCTCAGGTATAATGCGGATGGAAACGTTTTTTGTGCGGGAGATGTAAGATGAGTAAAAATTATGATGTTGTTATTATCGGTTCTGGTCCCGGTGGATATGTTGCAGCGATCCGTGCTTCACAATTGGGTTTGAAAACAGGAATTGCAGAAAAAGAAAAGGCCGGGGGTATCTGCCTGAACCTCGGCTGCATCCCGTCAAAATCCCTGATTCACCATGCAACATTGTTCCGTTCAATAAAGGAATTGTCCCGTATGGGTGTAAAGAGTGATATAACGAAGGCTGATTACTCCTATATACAAAAGGAATCGCGAATCGCAGCAGAAAAACTCTCAAAAGGGGTACATTTCCTATTCAAAAAAAACAACATCGATTTCTACCGTGCCAGAGCATCAATTCTATCAAAAAACAAAGTGCAACTTTCTACCGGGGAGAGTTTGAATGCAAAAAATATCATTATTGCCACTGGATCCAGACCCCGTGGTATACCCGGTTTTACCATTGATGAGAAGGATATCCTTTCTTCCATTGGTGCTTTATCATTAACAGAACTTCCGGGTACCATGCTGATTATTGGGGGCGGGGCTATCGGGATTGAGTTTGCCTATATTTTTAATGCGTTCGGTGTGAAAGTACATGTAGTAGAGGTTCTTGACAGAATTTTACCCCGGGAGGATATGGAAGTTGCTGATACCCTGACACGAATTTTAAAAAGGCAGGGAATAAAAATAAATACATCCATAAAACCACTCTCCTGTATAAAAAAAGAGGATTCCTTTTCAGTCATTCTTGAAAATGATTCAGGGGAAAAACAGGAGATTGTCACAGATAAAATTCTTATTGCTGCGGGACGTATACCGAATTCTGAGCAGTTATACCCGGAGCAATTCGTCATAAAACAGACAAAAGGGTTTATCGATGTGGGAGACTATTACCAGACAGCAGAATCCGGCATTTTTGCAATCGGGGATGTTATTGATACACCTCAATTTGCCCATGTTGCATCAAAAGAGGGTGAGATTGCTGCATGCTATATTGCAGGGAACAATCCCCCGGCACGGATTGATCCAGATTTAATTCCCGGTGCGGTGTATTGTGAACCGCAGGTAGGAAGTTTCGGCCCTACAGAACAGGAATTAAAAAAAGAAAACATACAGTATAAAAAAGTGATTTTCCCGTATAAGGGAGCGGGAAAAGCAGTTGCAATAAGGCAGGTTGACGGATTTGTAAAGCTGCTTTATGAAGATAAACAGATCATAGGTGCCCATATCCTGGGATCTGAGGCAAGTGAGTTGATTCACCAGATTCTCATCGTAAAGAAGGCAGGACTTCTCCCGGAAGATTGTGCGTCAATGATCCACGCGCATCCAACCTTATCGGAAACGGTAATGGAAGCTATGCGCGGTATTGATGGCTGGATGATTCATACATAACGCTTTTTTTACCTTTATTTACATTCATATTTGGAAAGTAGAATTGTTATTTTAGGGGAACCCGGCGGACCTTCCTGGCCTTTATACTGTACAAGATAATGAGGGGCATGGACACTGTACCATATATGTGTTTTCGGTAAAAATGCACCCCAGAATCCTTCCATACCAAGTTCAATCTCATAACAGGGTATTTCACCGGCTTCGGTTTTAATGGTTGTTTCTTTTTTCATTTTCACTGACATGGCAAAATCATCACTCCTGGCGAACTTGATTATAAGTCGTTGAAACTTTTCAAAGGGAAGCCCCCTTAATATCTGTTGTATCCCGGAAAAATCAATTACCACGATCTCGCCAGGCTTTGCAGCGATACGACTTTTGATTACTTTCGTTTGTGTCTCTACAACAAAATCCGGGTCTTTCTTTGTAATCCGGGAATATATTACTTCCATCGATTTCCGGTCAATCCTGAGGAAGGTGTCTTCCTTTTTTGTTTCTATGGTTGTTTCATATACTTTCCTTTCGTTATCAGTAAGCTGGACAGTATGCAGAACAAGGGGGTATGTCTCGCTCCCGGAAGTAACCACATAAATGATGGTTTCCCCATCAGGGATACACGGATCCGTAATGGAAGGTGAATCGGGGTAACACATAAGAGGGAAAAGGAAAAGAAAGAGAAAAACCAGAATAACACGCATAAAGAGGGACCTCCTGTTTTCATTCAACATCAATTTTTTTCAATTGTTCCAGCCAGGGATCTTTTGCCGGGAGTTTGTGAACTGCATGGGCAATCACCCCGCTAAAGTATACCTCTACCCCTCCCATAGAAGGAGGAGCAGGCCGGATAAGCACCGGGTCGCCAAGATTATGCGGAATGACAATGGCCGGTTTCCCGGTACCAAAATCAACCTCATACACCGGGAGCTTAAAACTGTCTTTGATCTTCTGTATTTCCGGTAATTCCTTGAATAGCCAGGTTCCCCGAAGGATATATCTAAAACTAAACAGATCAAATCCTGTTAATTCCCACACCCCGGATTGTTTTTCACTATCAGTTGCCCGGATTATTTCGGTAGTTTCATGATTCTCCATTCCGACAACCTTCTTAATATGATGTGATACATCTTAATAAATACTATATAATACGTACAGTTTCAAGCCTGAAATATGCTGAAATATGGGGAATTTGAAAGGAGAACAGAATGATCATGTATTGAAATCATAAAAAATATACATACCGGTTCTTCTGTCGCATATTTAAAGAGTAGATTCTCTTACCAGCAGGGACCGAATTTAATAAATATAAACGGATCTATATTAAAATTAAAATCGATTTTGAGTGCACCGCCGAAAGAATAAAAAGAAGAATCAATCCTGAATTGGTATCCTGCCCTTATATTAAAAAAAAAGGAAAATTCATAATTGTCATCTTTAAATGTATCTAAATCCCGTGAATATACTGCCTTAAAGATAAAACCCGTAAAAAGTCCCTCTAATCCTTTGTTAAATAAATGCAAATTCATTCCCAGTCCCATGGCTGCTGCAAGCAATGGGTCTACATAATTCATTAAATAAGAGGGATTTATGCTTATCGAAAGTATATCGATAATTAATACCTGGTATTCAAAATCCAGCATCAAAAGTCCGAAAGCTGCTATTAATAGATTGCCTATATTAACCCCCAAATCTAACATAAATGCCTGGGTGATTTTCTCTTCTTCTCTGATACCAATTTCCTGAGTATAACTATTACTCACCGCTATTAATACAATTATTGAAAAGATAATTGTTTTTTTTAACATGATCCTCTATTAATAGAATTTAATTGATTTCTTATTTTTTTCAAGTTGAATTAACAGGAATAAGCCCAGTTATATTCTTGACAACCCGGTTCTTGTCTTCCTATAATTCAAGATCCGTTTTTATTTAAAAAACAAGAAAAGCAAAAATATAGATTGGATTGCAAGGTAAGGGAATTCCCTTGAAAAGGTTGACGAATCGTCCTATCTTCCTTATGATGCTATTGACCGGATGCATCGGTGAACCGGAGGAAATGAATGACCGATAAAATTTATTACAAGCGATTACTGATTTTTTTTAGTTTGATTCTATTTTCCTGTTCCGGTGAGAAGCCGGGAACAACAGAAAGCAACCAGGACACAATCAAACCGGATACTGAATTGACCGGGGTATCAGAAAAGAGTAATCCGGGAAACAATCCCGGACAACCCGGGTTTAATTTAAAGTACAGAAGAGATTACCCGCCGCTGGAAAGCAAGACAGCATTTATACAATGGAGGCTTGAACGGATAGATGAAAAAGAAAAGCTCCTGACCTGGCGTTGGGACAGGGCGGAACAGGTAATATTGCGAAAGGATATTACCCACAAGCGTGTGCTGGAGGCTTTTTTAAGAACTCCCCGTGAAGTGTTTGCCCGAAGGTACAATGAATCCAGGGCATATGAGGATGCTGCTCTCGGGCTTTCATACGGACAGACTATCTCCGGTCCCCATATGGTAAGCAGGACGACAAACGAGCTTAATCCTGATTTTGAGCATAAAGTACTCGAAATAGGTACGGGGTCCGGATACCAGTCTGCAATGTTCGCCCAGCTTTCCAATCATGTATACACAATAGAAATCATCGAACCCCTGGCAGAAGAGACTGCTGCACTCCAGGAAAGCATGACCAGGGATTTCCCCGAATACCTGAATATCAAACACAGGATAGCTGACGGCTATTACGGCTGGCCTGAATATGCCCCTTTTGACAGGATTGCCGTTACCTGCGGCATCGACCATATTCCGCCACCGCTCCTGGAACAGCTTGCACCGGACGGGATCATGCTTATCCCGGTCGGTCCCCCGAACGGGCAGACCATGCTGAAAGTAACAAAAACGGTGAACGAAGACGGGTCTGTTACCATCAACCGGGAAGATGTCTATAAAGGAAGTTATTATCCTGTATTTGTGCCATTTGTCAATAAAGACGGGATACGTCACTCGGTAAAACAGGACATGCCGGATAAGTGAAAGAAGTGAAAGAATCGAATATAAAACTCGCAGCTGTTTTTCTTCTTTCCCTGGCACTTATTGCATATGAACTGGCAGTAATGCGGACTTTTTCCGTGGGAAACTGGTCCAATTTCGGTTCTATGGTAATAAGTATTGCCCTTCTGGGCTTCGGACTTTCCGGGACGCTCCTTACATTTATACAAAAAACTATAAAAAGAAATCCTGGTACATGGCTTTCTGTTTCCTCACTTCTCCTGCCGCCTGCCATGACCTTCGGACATATTATGGCACAGCAAATTCCGTTTAATCCGGTGCTTATGGTATCAGACCCGGTTCAACTCTGGTGGATTGGGGCATATTACCTCATTTATTCCGTTCCGTTTCTCTGCGGTGCACTCTTTATAGGGGTTGCTTTTATTGCCTTAAGCAGCAGGATTCATGAACTGTACTTTTTTAATATGCTCGGATCAGGAATTGGCGGATTTATTATCCTCCTTTTTATGTACCTTATTCCCACAGATAAACTCATAGTACCGATTTTATTCATTTCATTCATAGCAGGTATTCTCTGTTCGGTTTCCTTTGAATCCGGAAAATTGAAGCTTAAAACTCTGATACGATACGGTAGTGCCGGATCTGTTGCACTGATTGTCTCCCTTGTCTGTATCTTCTTCTGGGGAAAGATTACTGTTTCAGATTACAAGGCAGTAAGCTATGTAAGACGATACCCGGAATACAAGCTGGATTATTATTCATATAGTCCCCTGGGAGAAATACATGTGTATTCCAGCTCCTATTTTCACTTTGCCCCGGGTCTGAGTGACAATGCTTCCAGTAAGCTGGAAAGGATGCCGGAAAAGGCATTTAAGGGACTTTTTATTGACGGGGGTGGTCCGGTCGGGATCATGAGAAAGCTGGATAAGGAAGAAGAGGCCTATATTGATTATCTGCCCATGACAGCACCGTATCTTCTTCTTGATAACCCGGGAGTCCTTTTGATTGGACTGGGAGGTGGTGCTGGCGTATTTACTGCTTTACACCATCATGCTTCCCGGGTGACAGCAATCGAACCCAATCCGGAGATTGTCCGTCTTTTAAGGGATGTTCCCGTAATCACCGGATTTAATAAATACCTGCTCGATGATCCCAGGGTTGATGTCCGGGACGGGGAACCGAGGGCTTTCTGTTCTTTGAAGAAGAATACCTTCGATCTTGTGGAACTGAGTCTTATTGATTCGGTTGGGCTTTCCCAGACAGCGGGGTATCCTGTCAGGGAAAATTTCACCTATACTGTTCAGGGGATGAGGGATTATATGAGTACCTTGAAGGAAAATGGCATACTCTCTGTTACCGTCTGGAATAAATTAAGTCCACCCCGGAATGTGTTGCGTCTGCTTTCAACTGTCGTGTCTGCACTCGCAACGGACAAAAGAATAAAGCATCCAGAAAGAAGGATATTCATGTTTCATATGCTTCTCCAGACAGCAACAGTCCTTGTAAAGAACTCTGATTTTACTGAAAAAGAGATATCGATCCTGAATGAGTTCTGCAAATGCATGTCTTTTACTGTTTCCTATTACCCAGGCATACCGGTAAAGAAAAAGGATTTTGATAAAATGGTAACTGCTTATACGGAACTTTTCAGCAAACCAAAGACATATACCATTGAAATGGATTCAGAAAGCGGGAATCTCCTTACCCTTATGGAAAAGGTAAGTATGAAGGAAGAAGATAGCCAGGAACTTGACCCGGCTGATTTGTATCACTTTTCACTCCAATGGATGCTTAATGGAAGAATGAACGAATTTATACGTAAATATATCTTTGACATCAGACCTGCAACCGACGACAGACCATATTATACAGGATATATAAAACCCCATACTATAGGGATGTTTTTAAAACAGTTGAATAAGGTTTCCGAGGAGTGGGGATACCTTATGCTGCCCGGCACACTTATCCAGTCCCTTATCTTCGGCGCGCTTATCATCTGTATTCCGCTTATAGGAAAATGGAAAGAACTCTTTAAAAAACGGCGCGGAACTCCCGGGGTAATCATCTACTATGCATGCCTTGGACTGGGGTATATGCTTATTGAACTGTTTCTTATTCAAAAACTTGTCTTTTTTTTGAGTGACCCTGTCTTTTCCCTTTCCACGGTTATTACCTCTATGCTTGTTATTTCCGGGTTGGGAAGCCTTTTTTGCAGCAGGTTCAAGGAAAACTGGATAAAAGGCGTCCGTATTGCCGTTTTCGGTATCAGCTTAAGTATTCTTTTCTATATCGTTGCTTTAAACCCGCTTCTCTCCCTGTTTCTTGGATATCCTTTTCCATTCAAGATAATCCTCGCCATCCTGTTTATAGCACCATCTGCATTTTTCCTCGGTATGCCCTTTCCTTCGGGACTTTCTGCACTCTCCCTTTCCAGGAAAGGATTTATCCCATGGGCCTGGGGTATGAATGGGGCACTCTCTGTTACAGGTACCATGATAGCCAGAATTATCTCTGTTTCTTTCGGATTTTTTCCTGTCCTTGTCTGTGCACTGGGACTTTACCTCTGTGCAGGGATTCTTTTTCCTTCAAATTGTATTCAGGATACTTAATTACATTTTATGCCTGTCCATACATAACGAAGGCTTAAGCCCACAACCCAATTAACAAGCTATCCAGATTCTTTTAATTATGCTGGTCTTATTAACCTGGCGGCCAACGTTTATCTATTTTAAGTAAAAATAGCATAGTTACATGTTTGTTAAAAAATAAATTAAAATATCATAAAAACTGATTTGAATTCAATTCTTTAGCAAGATTTTATCGGGGGTAATCTAAATTCACCATTCAAATCCCTACAGGATAATCGAGATGTATCACTGAAAACTCTTTGAAGGTAATTTAAATTCATCACTAAAACCGGTATGGGCGAGTTCCAGGCTATTTTTCTCCCGTGGAGTTTCAGCAAAAAGGAATAGGTAAATGCACCGCTGTTCCCGGCTTCTGCTTTGCCTGGTGTATATGCACTCGAACTTGTGTCTGCTTCTTCTCCGGTGGCTTCAGGGAGGTCTTCTGCAACCTGCACGGTTTCCTCCGTAAAGACCATGACAGCTCATAGAGACAGGATGAGTGCTATGATAAAACAGGGTTTTTTTCATGATTGTTCCTTCTGTAATTTGCTGTATTATTTGTAACAGCTGATATGTAGGAAAGGAAGTAAATGTCAAGGAGAAGCCGCGAATTTACGTGTAACTCGTCGTCTGTAAATCATTTTCTATGATTGGTAGTATTACTGAAGCAGGTTCTTAAAATAGTAAAAAAAATATTTTTTTTGATAAAAAAAGCAATGCAGGAAGTAACTTTGCCTCTTTAGTATAAGGTGAGATCAGAATACAACAAAGCCGGAAAAAACAAGGACAATCCGATTTTGGAATTATTTCCCTATCTTGAAAGGAGAATTATATGAGTGAAGATGAAGTCAGGATGGTTATTTTCCATTTTAAAATGGATACTGAAATGATTGATGATTTAAAAAGCCTTGATTTATTTCAGAAGACTCATAATATGGCCATGGTAATAAATCGAATTCTAATGCAGTTCTTTGCTGTTATTGAAAAAGAACATATGTTTGGCGTACAGAGACAAAGCAGATATGAATTGATTAATGAAGATATGGAGGTGGAACGGAAACATGTTACTGTTCACATCCCTGATTATATGTACAGAAGGTTGAAAATGCTCCATGATGATTTAAACTTTTTCAGTATTGCACAGTTATTGAGATGGGTGGTTTCGGGGTATGTGGATTTCGTAACGAGGTATGGTAACAGGTGGGTCAAGAAACTTGTAACAATAATAAGAAGATGGCAAAAAGATACCAGGAATAGCCGCTTTCTGTTAACATACATTCATCAATTGTTTGAATGTACTTCTGAATTGGCATGGATAATCCAAAAATATGACATATATTGCCTGCATTTTTCACCATACAGGGATTTCCACCTGTAAAACACCCCTTCCCTATCACTTATATGCAAATATATGCAAAAGCCTGCACTTCACTTTTACAGATGAAAGAGTAAAGTATATATAACAATGAGGTTTCCCTGAAAGATTTTCGCACCGGTGCGAAAATTCTAAAATTAAGCAACAGAAGCTCCTTAATACAATTGCCCGGGTTTTAAAGTAAGTGCATTTCTTCGTGCACATTCAAGGCCGAAATTTACTCCCTCTGTTACATAGCGGGACCGGAAATACATGTGAGTGAACCCTGCGGTAAATGCATCTCCACATCCGATCGTATTTACCGGGATAACCGGATCGGGGGTAACATTCTTTACGTTTCCATCTTCTACATACAATACATCGTTATGGCCGTTTGTAAGGATTGTCGTAATCCCGTAATCCTTCCAGAGTTGAATCATTTTTTCCTTTATGTTGTTTTCATCCGGGGTTCTGTCTTTGGGAAAGAAAGTAGCGACAAACTCGGAATAATTCGGTTTTATTACCTCAGGCCCCAGGATAATGGATTCTTTAAGATCGTCTCCCCGGTAATCCAGGATCGTCATCTTTCCTTCCTGTTTTGCTTTCTTTACAAGACGGGGGTAAAGTGATTGGGAAAATCCCGGAGCCTTTGTGCCGGAAATAATGACCGAAAGACTATCCGGGAGAAGCGAGTTGAATACCGTGCATATCTTATCCTCTGTATCGGAAGCAACCGGTACTGCTTCTTCAACAATCTCTGTCGATGTATGCTTTTCTTTATTGAGTAAGCTATAACAAAAACGGATTTCCGAGCCGGAATTTACCCATTTTACAGGAATTCCTTCCTGCTTGAGCATTTCCAGGAAAAGGTTCCTGTTCCTTCCTCCTAATTGGGTGAGATGAAGGGTATGGTTTTTTAACTGGAGGAGGACACGGGAAACAATAACCCCTTTTCCGGCTGCATCAAGATAATATTCACTGCTCCTGTTCACTTCATTTTCTTTTAAACAGGGTAATACAATTGTTTTCTGGAGGACAGGATTTAAACAGACTGTAAGAAAATATTTCATAACATAAAATCCTTTAACGGTAAAGAATATCCCAGATCATGAATCACTTTTAAAAAGACCTTTTTTGAATCCTCAGGTACGACAATTATTTTTTCTCCGGCAATCAGACAGCAGGATTGGAGTCTCCTGTTGTTAACGATAAACCGGGCAAGATCCGGGGATTCCGCTTTTATTATCAATGCCCTGCCATTCACTTTCAGGGAATTCTGTTTCGCATCAATCTCTGTAAGAAAGTGTGCTACATTGTCCGGTATCTCATTATTGCATTTCGAACGCAGAAAATCAATGAACAATGAAAGGATGCATCCCTGCTCAACAGCCGATGTCATTTTTGCGGAATCCAGTTCCCATACGTTTTCCGATTTTTGCAGGGTGAAAAGTCCGAGATAATATGCATCCCCTGGATGAAGTGGCTTTACCGCAACAATTTCCAGATTGGATAACACCTTGAGTTCGGTTGTCTTTTTAAAGGGAGTCCTGGTATATTGATCTGAAAGCCCCAGACAATATTTTCCCAGGTTGTTTATTCTGAAATATAAAAGTCCGTCATACCTGCTTACATATGCGAGTTGTTTCCCGCCCCACACATGATAATAATCCGGTCTGCTGCCGGCAGGATCTGTATACGCGATATCAAGAAGGCCCAGTGTGGCCATGTATTCAAAAAAGAAAGCCAGGACATACCGCTTTTCTATTATGTTCCATCCTTCTTCTTCTGTATAGCCCATATGACCCAGGAGCGGGTCGGAAATATAGAGGGTTTCGGGGGATGTTGTGACATAAAAACCATACCCACGGGCAAGCATAAAGGAGAATAAATCATCCAGGGAAATCCAGACATTCGGCGGACAGGCTAAAAGGGCGTTCATACATACCCTCCTTCGGCCTGTTACATCGGTTAAGAATTTTTTCCCTTTCCCGTGCTGGCCCTTTAATGCCTCGATCCTTGAAAGTTCATCGAATCCGTCTGCTTTTAGCCATTCATGCCAGATCCGTCTGATACTGTCATAAGGTGGCAGGCTTTCGAGTTTTTTGCCTTTGTCGGTGAGTTTTAATAAGGAATTTTCACTATACACAAGATTAAGGGTTTTTAGAATTGTAAACCATCCATAAGCTTTGATATCCCCGATTTTTTCATATTCTTTTTCGGATAATCCAGGGTGACTGAAATAATCACCTCCATAAAGCAGTTTGTTCAGTTCATTTATTCCTGACCTGGAGAGTTTTCCTGTTGAACTGCTTACTCCAACCCTGTGTAATCCAATAGCATGGAGAATCGACGGGAATTCATGCATGACAGCATACTCTGTGTTCAACGAAATTATTCTTTTATTCGTATCTTCCCGGTACAGGGGAAGGTTATCGGTATGCTTTACATTCACTTTTCCGGGTTTGCCCACAAACCCGGAAAGTATACTTTTAAGTTCCGCTGGTATCTGTAATTTATAGATAAAAAGGCAGATTGTAGATGGGCTTGAAAACTTTTTTCCCGGTAAGGCTTTGCCCCAATCCGGATCGGTTCCGTATTTTGCCCTGAATTGGGTTTGCGGGAAAAGTGCCTGGGGAGAATAAAGGGTTTCTGCCACAGCTTTCTTCTGGAGTGTATCCAGGTTATTCCATAATTGCATGACAACTCCGGGGAGGGTTAACCTGCTGGTGATAAAATAGATAAGATCCTCCTTTGATTCCGGGGTATAGTCTTCCAGCAGGGATGCCAGTTCTATCAATTCGGATGTACTGTATCTTGAAAGAAGGGAATAAAAGGAATCTTTTTTTTCATCTACAGATGTGATAGGTTACCTCCATTTAATTATCATCCCCTGTTTCCAGGTCTGTACAATGCCTGAATAATCCGGCCTTTGCATGGATACTTTCATAAGAATTATATCATATAAAGACATTATTTTCCTGTTTATTTTTGTATAGTGATATAATAAAGAAAATGGCTCCGAATGTTAATGAAAGATCGGCAAAATTGAGAATTCCCGTTCTTAAACCGTTTATGCCGAAATTCATAAAATCTATTACCGTGCCGTTATTGGTTATCCTGTCTATGAGATTTCCGATTCCACCCCCGAAAATGCTGGAAAGACAGATGATCTGGAATAGTGAGAGTTTTTTATTTCTGCTTATGTAGACGAATAATCCCAGGAGAAACAAGGTCGGGAATAAACTTAAGAATATAAATTTAAATGGTTCCGGGATTTCGGAACCCAGGCCAAGAAAAGCACCGGTATTTTCCGCATACCGCAGAACAAAAAGGTCATTAATAACCTGTATTACTCCCCGGTCATAAAGGTATTCCCTGGCCAGGTGTTTTGTAACCTGGTCGCAGCCGATATTTAAAAACATTGTTATGATCATTATGACTATTTTTATTTTATTGGTTATCTTTACCGGCATGATCAATCCTCTCGTATCGTTGATATAAAGCTAACGATGTATTTTACCTGATATTTATTAAAACAGCAATATTCCAGAGGTAATTTTATGGATTCCAGGTTGATTTTCCTATATGAAGAACATAGCTCCGCAAATTATTTAATGGAAGAAAAGGGAAACCACCGATTACACAGAAATAGATAGAAAAATTTGTGTAATCGTGATATTATCTTGCCCATGAATAGTAAGGATAACAAAGAAAAAGAC
>JAFGQK010000320.1 GCA_016935735.1 Spirochaetales bacterium
ACCTCCTTATAAGTTTTCCACTTATCCACAAGCATTTTCGTTACTACTACTTGTGTATAACTTTTTTATACTATTAACTTACAATTACACCGATTACACCGATTGATTAAATCTGTGTAACCTCGCTATAATTACAAACATGAATAGTTTATTCTCCAGGAAACTAAAAATGATGTTAGTTCTGGTAATTTTAATATGTTTTACCAGCCTGTTTACAGTAATCGCCCAGACAGTCTGCCGGAATCAAACTGGCATGCATGATGATTATTACTATGAATTGTGGATAGCCATAGATAGTGAGAATATAGACATCGTGGATGCCCTTTTAACCGCACAGTATTATGTTGGTCTGATAAACAGCTTTTGCTGATATAAAGCAATATCGCAAAGAAATGGAGTATCAAGTGTCAAATAGATCATTATTAATTAACAAAAAAACTGATAATTTTGATGAACAAATAGACAATAATAGTGTATTGTTGGCTTCAAATTATAGTATCCCATTTGTTTGGATTTGATGAAATTAGATGTATGTATGAGAATCTTGAATTATTTGATTCAGAATTAATAGATTTCTTAGAAAATATTGATAAAAGATTAATTCAGGATAATTATCGGTTTTTATATAGTAATTGTAATTGCAATTTAAAGTATGATATGAATACGAATCGTTTTCAATATGAAAATAAAGATGATTTGTATCTATTCAATATTTGGGTATGGATGGAATGAAAAAACAGCATGGGAAAAATAATTACGATACTAAAGACAATAGTCTCTTTTTCTTAAGCAAATCAACATTGTGTGATTACGAAAATAATATTATAATTAATAAAGCCAATGAAATCTCCTGCGACATGGATAATGAAAAGGAAATTGCTCAAAAAATATTCTATTATGTACGAGATAAGATTTTATTTAACGCAACACTTAATATTTTTCAGAAAGCATCAACATCCATTAATCAAAAGGTGATTGATTACTGTAATAAAGTGAATATACATCTGGCTTTACTGAAAGCTAAAGATATCCCCGGTAGACTGCATTACGTAAAAGTAAAAAAAGAACGGTTGAAAGGTACTATTCCCACTATTATGTATAAAAAAATACCAGATCCTATAGGGCACTTTTATTGTGAATGTTATATTAACAAAAAATGGATTGCCTGTGAAGCAATCTATGATATTGATTTTTATTCAGGTATGATAAATAAAGGAATTATCCGGGAAAAGCAATTACCAACGATTGATTGGAATGGTGAAAATGATTTAATATTGCTTAAAGAATTAATTGTTGAAGATATTGGAATATACAGGAATATAGACGATTTAATAGAAAATGAATTGAAAAAATATGCATATCCGCCCAGATGGCTGTGTAAACTCTTTGATTGGACAGCAAAAATAGGATCCAGTAAACGGACGAACAAAATAAGGAAAATAAATAAATAATTAATTGACAGCTGCGTAAAACAATTTCCCGGTTAAAAAAACCGTTTTATGACTTGAAATCTTTTGTTATTTCTATTTATCTTGTATAGTACTTCAACGAATGTTGAGTCCCAATTGTTGTTTTACAGAGGTGGACGAAACACCGCGAGGAGGATGTAATGACTGAATTGCTTGAAAGGCTTGCTTTATGTGTTGAAATGGGAAAGATTGATAAAGCTACCCCATATCCGCCGGAACTCGCCGGTCAGGATGGTGCAGATGAATTGACAAAACAGGCGTTGGACAAGGGGATTTCCCCTGATGATATTTTACATAAGGCATGTGTCATCGGGATGCATAGTATAGGTGAAAAATTCCAGAGAAATGAAGTGTTTGTCCCCCAGTTATTAATCGCTGCAAAAGCAATGACCTGTGTAATGTATCATCTTAAGCCCTTTTTCGTATCCGGCCAGATAAAAACAAAAGGGACATTTGTTATTGGGACAGTGAGCGGCGATCTTCACGATATCGGGAAAAATATCGTCTGTATGGTCGTTGAAGGAGCGGGTTTCAAGGTGATTGATCTGGGGATCGATGTGCCGGAAAGTGCCTTTCTTGATGCCATACATGGAAATGAAGGATGTATTGTCGGATTGAGCGCACTTTTAACAACCACAATGGTGAATATGGAACAGACAGTCAATGCAATTAAAAAGCAATATCCTCAAACAAAAGTAATTATCGGGGGTGCACCCGTAACAGGGGATTTTGCGCAGCAGATCGGTGCAGACGGATATTCCCACGGTCCCCAGGGTGCGGTCGAGTTTTTAAATAAAGCCGTGGTCTGAAAACGTTTCATGGGATGATAATGGAGAAGAGCGGTAAAATAGAAAATACTGTGTATCAGCATTCAATAGATATCAATGACCTCATTATAAAAAAGGAAAGCATACAAACTGCCCTGGGTTACAAGGCGGGAAGCGCCCCGGATTATGTAATAAAAGAAATCGATCATGCTTTTAGCGAGTTTAACTCCATCAACGATATCCGGGGAGGATTCAGGATTGTCTATGAGAATCCACTATCATTAAAAGAAAACGGTTTTTATTTAAGTGATGTTTTTTTTCATACAGGAGCTATTATCGCTTCCAATTTAACAGAGAGTGACTGTGTCGCTTTTTTTCTTGTTACAGCCGGTGAAGTAATAAGCAAAAAGGTAAAGGAGTATAATCAATCTCATAATTATATGAGGGCATATATTTATGATACGGTAGGGTCGGAGATAGCCGAGTGTGCCTGCGATTTCATTCAATCCATGATAGAGAAAAAAGTGAAAACATCCGGGTTTTCCATTACAAACAGGTATAGCCCTGGTTATTGCGGCTGGGATGTGCGTGAGCAGCATAAATTGTTTTCGTTTTTTCCGGATAACTTCTGTCACATAACCTTGACAAAATCGGCATTAATGATACCTATCAAATCCGTGAGTGGTATTATAGGTTTTGGTAAAAAGGCAGTGAAAAGGAATTACGGCTGTGCACTCTGTACCATGACATCGTGTTATAAAAGAAGAAAATCCGGTTAAGACTTAACTATTCTAAATTTGATTGGAAAATAGTTGTATTCAAGGTATAAAAAAGAATTTTAACACAGATTTCCCGGATTTTGACGAATTACACCGATTATTTAAGGAAAATTTGTGAAATTAGTTAAAATTATTCTTAATGCGAAATCGGTAAAATCTGTGATTTTATATTTAGAATCCCTGGATAGGGCTTTAATAAACAGTACCATATGATGTATAGTACCTTGTAAATTATTATCGTGCCTCAACGAATGTTGAGGAGTACCTTGTACATTACTATCGTGGTTCAACTTGTTGAACAGTGTTCAACAGGAATTGAACCCCAATAGCAGGTATAGAAGGTGGTATTCCGGTTTCTTAAAACAGAAAATAGAGAGCTAAGGAAGGGAGTATAGCTTATGACAGATAACCAATGGGATAACCTTATTAAGATTGTAAACGGTACCCGTTTAGATCCGTTACCGGCAGGTTTCATTATCGACTGTCCCTGGCTGCCGAACTGGTTCGGGATAAATATACTGGACTATTTTACGAACGACGACCTGTGGTTTTCGGCAAATCTTAAGGCGACAGAGATATTTCCCGGTGTCATGTTTTTCCCGGGATTCTGGTCGGAATATGGCATGTGCAGCGAACCGTCTGCGTTCGGTGCCAAATGTTCGTTCCCGGAAAATCAATTTCCCCATGCAGATAAATGCATTCATTCGCTTAAAGATATTGACAGGATTCGTAAACCAAAGGCCGGGGTGGACGGTTTAAGCCCTTTTCTTTTGAACCGCCTTAAGTTGAACAGGAAACGAATGGAAGAATCCGGGCATAAAATCCGCTTTTCCGTATCCAGGGGACATTTGAATGTTGCTTCCTATTTAATGGGAACAACAGAACTCATGACAGGATTACTGACGGATCACGGACAGATCCATAAGTTATTACGTATTATCACCGATTATCTCATAGAATGGCATGATGTGCAGCAAAAGACATTTCCTTCCATCGATGGTATCCTGATTCTGGATGATCTTGTCGGGTTTATCGGCGAGGAGGAATTCAAACAATTCGGCCTCCCGTATTTAAAGGAATTATATGATAGGGATGTTTCTATCAAACTTTTCCATAATGATGCGGATTGCCGGTCATCGGTAAAATACCTGCCGGAAATCGGGATCAATATATTCAATATGGCGTTTAACACCTCCTTGAACGAACTCAAGGAACTTACCGGGAACAAAGTGACCATGCTGGGAAACATCCCCCCGAGGGATGTCCTTGCCCGGGGTACCCCTGCTGATATAACGAAGGCGGTTCGTGACATGATTGCCGCTCTTGAGGATCCGTCAAGAATTATCGTATCGTGCGGGGGGGGAATGTCTCCCGGCGTAACAACGGAAAACATCAATGCTTTTATACAGGGCATCACATAAAAAGGTGGAAGTTTTTAATCGGGTTTTTAAAACCACAAAAATCTGTGAAATCTATTTTTAATTTTAATGAAAGTAGCATAAAATAAATGAAATGGTTTAGAAAGATTTTAAATTCAGATCTCTTGCAACGGCAAAAAAGCTAACAAAATAGCCACCTCTATTAAAACAACAATCGGGACTCAAATCTGTATTATTCATCATTAAAATCCTGGTATTATTCCAATATTTTCGACCCGTAACACTTGCGTTGGTCGGCGTCTTTCTGGATATGATGTAATTACAGGTATAGATTATTTCCTGCTTCTCTTGATTTGGGTTGTGGGCTTAAGCCAACGCTGTGAAATCCTGTAAATCGGTACAATCTGTGGTTAATCATATTTCTTTGTCAATAGGGCTTGCCCGATCGAATTCCCACCAACATAAAAACAACAATTGGATTTAAGAATCGTAAACCGGTATTGTCAAATGCTGTGTGCATGAAACCCGCCGTCAACAGGAATACAAATACCGGTAATAAATCCCGATGCCCTGTTGTTTGCAAGCAGAAGGGTAACACCGGCCAGTTCATCAGGTTCACCGAATCTTTTAAATGGCGTTGCTCTTACCACTATTTTGCCCCGTTCTGTGAACTCTCCTGTTTTTTCATCAACAAGAAGATGTTTATTCTGCCTGGCTAAAAAGAACCCGGGGGCAATTGCATTCACCCGTATGTTATGGGGAGCGAATTCGACTGCCGCAGCCATTGTCATATTGACAACCCCTGCCTTTGCAGCGTCATACGCCCAGGTACCCGGCAGCGGGATATATGAAGCCATGGAAGCGATATTTATTATCGAACCCCTTATCTTTTTTCGTATCCAGTACCCGGCGAATACTTTTATTGGTATAACACAGCCTGCAAGCAGATTATTCCTTAAAATCTCTTCGTATTGATGAATATCCGCATCGATGAAATCCGATTTATAACCAACACCTCCCACCCCATTAATAAGAATGGTCGGTACGCCGATTTCCTTCTCTGTCTGTGCAAGGGCAGCAATAACATCGTCTTCCTTCCCTGTATCCACCGTCACCCCGGTTATTTTTTCCGCTTTCCCTGTTTCTTCTCCCATCTTCCGGGCAACCTGGTCCAGGGGTGTACTTTTCCCCCTTCCCCAGAGACAAACCTTTGCACCGGCTTTTGCAAGTGCACATGCCATTGCACCGGGAAGAGAGCCGCCGCCTCCTGTAATCACGGCAACCTCGCCGCTAAAATCAAAAAGTTCTTCTATATATGTCATAACATAACCTTTTATTTATCTATATTTCATCTATCATTAATCAATTTTTATTTCAATGGTCTTTTTCCTTTTTTCACCTTTACTAAATGATATTTTTCCGCTATATTTTTTTTATTTTATGTAACTTCTTTATCCGTCAGGATATGATACATTGTACTATGCATGAACAGGAGAGTGGAAAGTGATTATTGATTCACGGGCATTTGCCCGGGCCGGTTTACTGGGGAATCCTTCGGACGGCTATTTCGGGAAGACAATATCAATCAGTGTGCGTAACTTTGGTGCCCGGGTAGCCATTTATCAAACACCGGAATTACAAATAGAACCCCAGAAACAGGACCTGGCCACATATAAAAACATTTACAATCTTTACGAATCGATTCAACTGCATGGTTATTACGGTGGTGACCGGTTGATTAAAGCGTCGGTTAAAAAGTTCCTGGAATACTGTGATAAAAACAATATCCGGCTTGCAAATAAAAACTTTACTATCCGTTATCAATCGACCATTCCGCGCCAGGTCGGCCTGGCCGGTTCCAGTGCCATCGTCACCGCAACGATGAAAGCACTCATGGCCTTTTATAATGTTTCAATTGAAAAAAAGTATCTTCCCACCCTTATCCTGGATACCGAGGTAAAGGAACTCGGGATTAATGCCGGTCTCCAGGACAGGGTGATCCAGGTGTATGAAGGCTGTGTGTATATGGATTTTGAGAAAGAGCATTTAACCAGTAAAGGATACGGGCAATACCAGCCCCTGGATCCGGCAATACTGCCCCGGCTGTATATTGCCTACAGGCTGGATCTGGGCAAAGTATCCGGCCAGGTACTCGGCAATATCCGTACCCGGTACGATGCGGGGGACAGGGAGGTTATCGATACATTAAAGCGTATCGCTGATCTGGCAGGAGAAGGCAGAAAAGCACTGGAGCAGGGGGATTTTAATACGCTTTCCGGGTTGATGAATGAGAATTTCAATTTAAGAAGCAAAATAATGAATATAAGCCAGGAAAATATGAATCTGATAAATGCCGCCCGTTCCTGTGGTGCCCCTGCCAAATTTGCAGGATCAGGCGGTTCTATTATCGGTACATATGAAAACGATGAGATGCTTAATCATCTTATTGTAGAGATGAAAAAGATAGGGGCCAGGGTGATAAAGCCATATATTATGTGAACATGGAGAAAAGTTATGATTAAAAAGGCTGTTATACCGGCGGCCATATCTGTTAAAGCGAGGTATGTAAGTTATGATTAAAAAAGCTGTTATACCGGCGGCCATATCTGTTAA
>JAFGQK010000321.1 GCA_016935735.1 Spirochaetales bacterium
AAATAATTTATACCTGTAATTACATCAGATCCAGGAAGGATCCGGCCAACGCAAGTGTTACGGGTTGAAAATCTTGGAATAATACCAGGATTTTCAACCATAGTAACGCAGGGCAGTTCATTATCACTGGCTAAAACGATTGAATCCACGTTCCTTGCATTGAATGGAAAAATCGAATACAGAAAAAATGTAAAGCGTATCGAGGTTACGGACGGCCGGGCAACAGGCATCGAACTCGATAACGGGACAGTGGAAAAGGCAGACATCGTCATTTCTGCAGCCGACGGTCATGCAACGCTTTTTGACATGCTTGGGGACAGATTCACACCCCCCGGTTTACGGGAACGCTACGAAACAAATCCGGTGTATCCGCCATTTATCCAGGTGTCACTGGGGGTAAACAGGGATATGTCCGGTACCCCGCATGTGGTAAAAATACAAACGGCAGTTCCTTTTGAGATTGCCGGACAAACCCGGCATGAATTGTGGTACCAGCACTATGCATTTGACCCCACTATAGCGCCGAAGGGAAAGACAGCAGTCACGGTTTTATATCCGTCCGAGCTTGCCTGGTGGGAACAACTTCCCTATGGAGGCACGGAATACAGGGCAGAGAAAAAAAGGATACTGCATACGACAATCGCCCAACTGGAACAGGTGCTGCCCGGTATTTCGTCACAGATCGAGATAAGCGATGTAGCCACTCCTTTCACGACACTCCGTTATACGCATAACTGGAAAGCTGCACTGGGTTTCCTGATGACAAAAACACTTGCAGCAGAAATGGCCATGAAACCTCAATACACATTACCCGGGCTGGATAATTTCTATATGACCGGTCAATGGGTAAGAGGGTTCGGTGTGCCAATGGCAGTAATCAGTGGGAAAGAGGTAATTCGGAAAATTTGTAAAGCGGACGGCAGGAAGTTCAGGGTAGGGTGATTGACAGGTAAATTACCCATGAGTTGTATCAAAGAGAAAGGAATAAGTAAAGAATTTTTAACTTCCCCGGGTGAGCGCCTTTCCTATGCAGGTTACCCTGTTGGAACGAATATCTTAAATATGTTAGCCCTTACCTTTCTGCCCATGTTTTACACCGATGTTGCAGGTTTGACAACAGGTGCTGGTTGCCACCCTGTTCTATTCTTCCCATACTCCCAGGTCAATAAGCTGGCGGGTGGCTTTTCCCGCCCAATCAGTATTTGCTGCCGGATTGGCGGGGCTTGGATGCAGAATACTCCCTGTACTATATTCCATGGCTTCCGGGGAGTCTGCTCGCAGCAGACTTTTATGTATCCGCTCTTCGGCGAACTTCCCTATGCCGATGACGAAACGCGGCATCAGCAGGCGTATAGTTTCCAGCAAGAAGGTATCGCAGACTCTGTGCAGGCAGTCCCTGTCTTTTTTATTCAAAGTATTGGGAGTAATGTTTTTCCCCTGGATATCAAAAAAAGCAAGTGGGCAGTAATTGGTTACAAAGTGGTCCTGGAAAAAGGTTTCTGCATGGAGAAACCGGGTGCGCATAAGCCCCCAGAGGCGTTGCCCACTCTGTTCACTGCGCGTACTGTTGAATCCCAGGACCGGCCTGTCAGGATGCGTCACAGCAGGTGCAGTAACACTTTCCTCTATTTTAAACCACTCCTTTACAAAATATATATCCCCGAAAGGAATCCCGTTTTGCACCATTCCCCAGGGACCGGGATTCATACCCACAAAGAGTACCTTTTTTTTCCCGCTCCCGAACCTGCCCGTATATTCCGCATGGGGTTTCCAGGCATAGTCCAGCGGATTATACACGTATCTGACCGGGGAAGAGAAATGTATCTGCCCGATCTCTTCGGAAAAGCGTTTACTTAAATCCGTCAATGACAAAAGTGTTTTTTTACCCATCGTATTTTAGACATTATCAAGAAAGAGACAATTAATAAAGAGGTATTGGTGTATATATCATTACTTTCCGCACAGAAGCTTCATATTCAGGAATAATACGGCTAACGAAGATGTTACGGGGGTGAAAGTACTGGAATTTTACCAGGATTTTCACCAGGAGTAGTACAGCGTACTAAAAGCTGAGTTTTCCTTTTATAAACAGACCCGGCTGAGTAATATCTACCGGTGCTGTTATGAAAAACTCGCCATTATATTCGCTTCCTTCAGGTCCCGGGAAAGCGAAGCCTCCCACGGTAAGCTGGAAATTGCTGTACACATCATAGACAAACTGCGGGACAAATGCCAGGCTACCGTCATTCAGGTTTATCATTACCGGGATTGTGAACTGGAAGTAATCGAGGAAAGATTTTTCCAGATATACGAAAAGATAATCCTCTCCCAGCATTATCTTTTCCCCGGATATCAAGTCGGTTATGTCGTAGTTTGATTTATTGTTTTCACCGTCTCCGTAGTGTAAGTATTCTCCCCGGAGTATCATGTCAACCAGGGGAATCGTATAGTCGAAACCGATACAAGCTTCAAAGATGTCTTTAAATTCATACCCCTCAAAACTGAAAGGAGGGTCATCCGTCATCCCGGGCAGCAGGAACGTGGCTTCCCCGTACACGCCGAAATTCCAGATTGACCCTGCGAAATCCGCACTCATATAATAAGACCGTTTGGATTCTGCCCCGGTTACGAAAACTTCTTTTATAAACCCTCCTGAAACATCGAAGGATCCCAGTACCGCCTGTAATTTAATACCAAAGGGGAGGGCATCCCACTCTGCATCCAGTGGAAATGCCTGGAGTTTGTGAGACCTGTCCTGGAACGCTGCATACATCTGGAGGGAAAGTTTGTGAGAGAACGAAATACCCGTTGCTATAGCCAGAGTGCCCGGGGTTTCTTCTGTTACTGTATCCATAAATTGAAGATTTGCTGTTTTTGCAGTGGGATTGAATACATATCCCGTACCCCAGGCAAGAGGCAGCTTCCCAAACTGGATATCCACAGGACCAAGGTTTGCTGATGCTGCAAGATGGTCGATGGAAAGGTTTTGCTTCATATCCAGCCATGAGTGAGTATAAGGATCTTCTGGTGGAACTGGTAATCCCCATTCCCCAAAAGTTGTATAGGGATTCTGATTTCCGGTCATCCCTGTGTAAGCGATTTCCGAGTGGAACGAAAGGTGTTCCTGGGGGGTGAAATCCGCTTTTAACCGGAGATAGAGTGTATTACCGATATCCATTCTTTCCAATGTATCGTTTTCTATAATGAAATTCGACTGCACATACTCCACGATGTATCCATACAGGCTGAACTTCTCCTCTGAGAAACCGGGAGATACTTCACCGGGAGCCGGTTCCCCGGAAAATATTTCCGCAGGGATATCACTGAAAATATCGTCTACCGGTATGTCTGATTCTGTCTCTTCGGACATGCTGGTTTCCGGTTCGTCCGCAAAGAGAACCGGGGAAAGGCATAAAAAAGCAATAATCATAATATATATAATTCTTGACATACTGTTCCTCCTCGTAATTATTCGAATGAGGTGTCCCGCATTATACGGGACACCCTATACTTTTCTACTTGTAAAACCGTG
The DNA here is from genome assembly GCA_016935735.1 of Spirochaetales bacterium. Taxonomy (GTDB): domain Bacteria; phylum Spirochaetota; class Spirochaetia; order SZUA-6; family JAFGRV01; genus JAFGRV01. The sequence continues at coordinate 3,533 of JAFGQK010000321.1, forward strand.
AGGGATTGAAGTATTTATCATCGACCGGGATATCGTACCGGACCGCGTGGGTAATTACCACGGTCATACTCCGTTTTACATGGTTTATCATGGCCATTTTTGTGCATACTTCACGGCCATCCATCTTCCTGACTTCTCCCATGATAAGGTCTTTGTAATGCCCGTCTTCCTCTGTGTAGTATTCAATTTTACTCATGAGGTAACTCTCTTTGGAAATAATCACCAGGATTTTTGAATAGATGGAATCCTTTTCCCCCGGAAGTCCTTCCAGTGTCCATGTCCCTGCATCACTCTTTACGATGCTGAAATCGTATTTCTCCGTAAAATTATTTCCCCCCAGGTCTTCGTATGAGAAATCACCCCCCACACCCTGGACAGATTCCTTTCTGGACTTCCCTGCAATCTTCCGTACCCTGCCGGTGGATGCAAAGTATGCCCATTTATCATCTCCCCGGGAAAGGATTCTTAATCCCTTGATTGACCGGGGAGAGAGGAACTCCATATATGAGTTGTCTTCCCCTTTGCTGTAGGCAAGTACCCGGTAGGTCCTGAAGTCGTCTTTCATATCCATATCCGGGTAGATAAGCATACTTATTTCCGTTTTACTCGTTTCCGATTTATTTTTTTCTTCCGCTTTCTTTATAATGGAGAATGCTGTTTCCCCGGAGAATACGGTGTATACACCGGATACAATAAAAATAATGAGGGTGAATAAACATGTTTTCCGTATGTTGTTCATAAGATAGCCTCCTTAAAAATAATAGTATGTGTTCTCCCTCTTTTTCCCGAATCCCAGGAGCGCCGGGAGAACGAACATGGCGCTGACCAGGCAGGTGGCAATACCCAGAAACAGGATCACCCCTATCGAAGCCAGGGATCCGAATTTCCCAATGAATGCAAGAGAACCGAACCCTATCATGGTGGTAAGTGCAGAGAGAAAGACTGCTTTGCCTGTGGAACGGTATGTTGTTTCTATATCACCTTCCATTCTGTAACGGTGAACCAGGTGGATGCCGAAATCAATTCCCATACCGATAACAAGCGGAATTACCGCCATATTGAACAGATTTATCTTGAAATTGAGGAGCGGATATATTCCGAGCATCCAGACCATGCCGAAGAGGAGAGGTACCACTGCAAACAGGGAATACACGGCACTCCTGAAGTTGATAATAATAAAGAGCAATACCACAAGAAAGATGAAGAAAACAGCTTTTAACGATGCATCCACGATTTCTTTCTGCCAGGTCACCGCAATCTGTGTGACGCCGGTAATCCTGGGTGATATTTTTTCGACCCGACTGTTATACCATTCCATTGTTTCTATAGAATTCATGACATTCTCCTGGGGATAGATCACGATAAGATTCCGCTTCATGTCTCTGTCGAATAAACTTTTAGTAACGGATTCGGGAAGATCATGCACTGTTATCTTTCTGTCCACAGCCGACATTTCGCATAATATTGCATCCATAGCCCCGGCAAAGTGTATGTCCAGGAGGGTGAGTTTTTCTGCGGAGTGTCCCGGGTTCTCCTGTATCCGGGCAATGAGTTCCCGGAATACCTCTTTACCGGGTTTCCCTGTTTCTGCGCCGAGTACTTCACGGATCATTGCGTTTCTTTTTTTCACGATGTTATTATCCTCGCCCAGGCCTGCTACGGACAGGTCCCCGATTTCGATGATATTCCATTCAAGCCTTTGTATTTCATCAAGAAGCTGCTTTATTGCACCGGGTGTGTACTGGAATTTTCTGTACCGAACCGGCATGGCACGGATTTCTGCAATCTCCTTGAGTCTTTCCTCCTGTTCCTCTCCCGGGGGCAGGTAAGTGGCAATGGAATTTACCCTCACCACGCTCTTTTCCTTTTCCAGTGCATGGGTAAATTCCTGTGCTTCTTCAATACTGTCTGCGATGACCATGGAAGAAAAGGGATTAAGGCCGTACTTTTCCATAATCATTTTATATGCCACCATAGAGGGCATGTCCTGGGGGTTGAGTTTCATCATATCGTATTGAATCGTATTGAGTGTCATGGCATAGAGCATAATGCCTGTTATCGTGAATGTTGCGATGAGTGAAATCCACCTGTGTTTACGGGCAAACCCGGCCACTGAAACAAGAAATGTATACGGTACATTCGGAAACCGGGAATGTGAATGATTCTTTCCGGGCATGAGGATAAGCAGGGAAGGAAGGATGAATATCATGGAAACAAAACATATGATGATCCCGATCCCCATTACCAGCCCAAACTGGACATAGGCACGTGAGCCCGTGACAGCGAGTACGAAAAAGCCTGTGGCAGTAGTCATGGCCGCAAGAAAGGTTCCCATTCCCGCTTTTACAAAAGTAAGGTGCAGTGCTTCACCGGGTTTGTTGCCATCCTCCCTGAACATAGTATAGTTGGTAATTACCTGAATGCCGTAATCAATCCCAAGTCCTACAAGAAGAACAGCCATAATACTGGTGAATATGTTTACTTCTTTTAGTGTAGCACCAACAATACCGTAGGTGAAGATAATGCCTGTAATAAGCGATACCACGGCAAAAACAATTGTCCGTAACGGCTTGAATGAAAACATGAAGAGGATGAATATTAAAACGATTGCTGCGAGAGTAGGGACCATCATATCGAATGCCAGGGCGTCATTTTTATCGGCCTGAATCGCCACATCTCCCGAATAGCCAATATGGAGTTCCGGGTACTCTTTCTGTACAGCCCGGCGGATACGCTTTATTTCTCCCATTAACGCTGTTATCTTTTCAAGTTCCCAGGACGTGAAGTCCGGGGTAAGTGAGAACATCATGCAGGTGTTATCCCAGTTGAACATGTATGAGTCGCCGTAAATGAAACATTCGGCCAGTTCCCTGCCGGATGTTCCCGGTGTATTTTTTCCCGGGTGTTCGAGATACGACCGGAGTAGTAAGACGAATGATTCGATTTTCTTGAGCATTGCCACTGCTTCATTTTCCTGTTTCCGGGTTTCGAGTTCCTCCTTTTCGTCTCCCATGTAGGTTTCTTCAAACGAATCGTTCAGGTTTGTAAGGAAGGGGAGCAGGTTAAGGTCACCGAGTATGTCCCTGTTTTTCTTGATATCCTCCGCTTCCTGGAACAGGAATCCCCACCTGGTAATGAAATCCCTTTCGATTTTAAGGTTGATTGCACGGATAAGCCCCATGACCTTTTCGTTTGCTTTCAACTTCCCGGCAAATGATTCTGCGCATGCTGTCATTCTTTCCCTGTCCTGTCCCTCGATGGTAATGAACAGGGTTGTACCACCTGCAAATTGTTCGTTTATCTCATTATAGCTTTGTACTTGCGGATTGCTATCCGGGAGCAGATCCTTTATTTCGGTTTTGGGGACAATATTCCGGCTTGCTATAATACTTACGATAATCAGGACAAGTGCCACAGGCAGGATTATCCTGTGGTATTTTACAACAAATGCAGCGAGTCTCCCCATAACCCTTTCTTCTATTTTTTTCATAACATACCTCCTTTCAGGTCTTCAGTATCATGACATATACAGAACGTTCGATCTATGACTGAGTTAAAAAAATCAACCACATGCTGTTTTCCTATAATATCAATCTCATATAATATACAGAACGTTCGATCTATACTATAATATATAAAAAATATCATTGTTTCCATATTCTGCTAACCCAATGTTCATCAAAATAAGTTTTCGTAATACTCTTCATTTTTTTCACTGTTTTTGCCTCGTCCAGACCATAATGTTTGCAATAACCCTGCAATAATACATGAAAACCCACCTGGGGGAGCAGCATCATGAAAAATGATTCAAACATGATATCCTTTAGATCCTGTTTGAATGTTTCGGGGATATTATCCCCATAAAATGTGGTAACAAAATCATAGTTCATATCCCAGAGTGTGAAAAGCGAAATATCGCTTGTTTTTTTTATTGATTCCATGAGCAGTATCTTCAACATACGCGGGTTGGTTTCCGAGAATGTTTCCACGACGTATCGGTACATCTTTCCAATCGAGCGTTTTTCACCCTTAAGGGAGAGGAACCTTTCCAGCACCTCTTTCTTTTTTTCCACCAGGTCCCGGGCGAAGTTATTAAAAAGAGTATCGAGTATTTCCTTTTTGTTCTTAAAATGATAGTAAATTACGGACTTAGCGATCCCTACCTTTCTTGCAATTTCATCAATTCCCGTATTGTCAAACCCTTTTTCTGCAAAAAGCTGCTCCGAGATGTCGAGGATTTTCTGCTTTGTGCCTTTTGGATTTTCTTCCATACACCACCTTGTTTTTGTTTATTGGAATTCATTCCAATATATCGACCGTTCGATCTAAATATACTGCTTCCTGGGGGAAAGGTCAATACTGATACAGGGATTATGAGGGATAATGCAATTTTTCTAACTGTTTTTTTGTTTAAAATAGCTTCTTAAAAGTTCAGGGAATTCACTACATATGTTATTTTGCTTAAATTTTTTTATTTTAACAAGATTTTAAGTCAAAATAGCATAAGTCTAAATTCAGAGCTCGTGTGGTTAGGAAAATTTAGTGTATTGACCGATTCAAAAGATGAATTTTAGAAGCTAAACAGGGGTTAAGTTATTTTAATTCATTGTAATACAAGGAATTAAATCATTTTATATTTTATATATAACAAACATTATATTTTATGAAAATAATGGGACTTCTTAAAGCACTGATTTCGTCACAGCATGAGCTCTGAAATTAAAGTTGATAAATTTTTGTTAGTATAAATAATTTGTGTTGCTCCTGTGCATATTCCGTTTTTTCATTTGATTGGGGTATTATCACTGAGTGAATTTTTTTTGAAGCAAGTATTTGAAATAAGGTAATTTGAAACAGTAAAAAGAATTATTTTTTTTTAGAACAAAGCAATGCAGGAAGTAACTTTACCCCATTAATATAAATAGCAATATAGTTATTTACCTTATCTGAATCCATGTCTTGAAAGGAGTATTATATGAGTGAAGATGAAGTAAAAATGATGATTTTTCATTTTAAAATGGATATTAAGATGATTGATGATTTAAAAAAGCTTGATTTATTCCGGAAGACACGTAATATGGCCGTGACAATAAACCGCATTTTATTACAGTTCTTTGCTGTTATTGAAAAGGAACATATGTTCGGCGTACAGAGGGAAAGCAGGTATAAATTGATTAATGAAGATACGAATGTGAAACGAAAGCACATCACTCTTAGCATTCCCGAGTATATGTAAAGAAGGTTGAAAATGCTCCATGACGACTTGAATTTTTTCAGTATTGCACAGCTGTTGAGGTGGTTGATTTCGGGGTATGTTGATTTTACAAAGAGGTATGGTATCAGATGGGTCAGGAAACTTGTGACAATAATAAGAAGATGGCAAAAAGATACAAGGAATAGCCGCTTCCTGCTAATGTACATTCATCAATTGTTTGAATTTACTAATGAATTGGAATGGATAATCCAAAAATATGACATATATTGCCTGCATTTTTCCCCATACAGGGATTTTTACCTGTAAAATTCGACATCACCCACATCATTTATACCCCAAACATTCCCTAAAAGATTTTTTCCGATCATAAATCCAGGTGCTTATGCATTCTTTGCCTGGTTATCGGTAAGTAGCAGATTTTTATCGTATAATGTATGGTAAATCCTTAACCTCACTTTTACAAAAGAAAGTGGGTGATGGTAAAGAAACCTGCAATACTTTCAGTAAAATCGGTATAGAGTCTTTGTGCATACCCGGCAGTCTGTCTGAATAATATTCAGGATATTTCATATGTAATTTTTTATTCTTGGAGAATCTCTAAATAGACCTTACTCGAAAAGGCACTTATTATAATTAAAAAGGCGATTTTTTAAATTTTCTCCTTTATAAGGAAATAACTTCTTTTCATATTTGAAATTATTTGTTATAAAGGAGCTATGAACAAACCATATGAAATAAAATATAACACAAACTTATTATTTGATGCAATACCTGATACAAAATTAATCAAAATAATTGAAAGTTCATTTGAAGTACTAAATTTGTTTGAAATATTATTTAATGCTGTAAATCAGTCGATTCAAAGTTGGACAAAAGAATATGGGAAATATATTCCAGGATTCTATATATAAGTACTTCAGATTAGTAAGAGGATATGGTTTATTCTGCAATTGCATAAAAGGTAAATACCTTAAAAAGGTATTAAAACTATTAA
>JAFGQK010000322.1 GCA_016935735.1 Spirochaetales bacterium
AAATAATTTATACCTGTAATTACATCAGATCCAGGAAGGATCCGGCCAACGCAAGTGTTACGGGTCGAAAATCCTGGAATAATACCAAGATTTTCACCCATAGTAACACACAGATTTTTCTATCTATTTCTGTGTAATCTATTGTAATTGGTGGTTTCCCTTTTCTTCCATTAAATAATTTGCGGAGCTATGTTCTTATAATGAATTATCAGAATAAATAATAGTACCTTTAAACCATAACCGTTCAAGTTCGTAAAATTCTCTTTGTTCTTTTTCCATAAGGTGAATAATAATATCCCCGCAATCAAGAAGAATCCATCCTGTTTCATTCATGTTTTTCCGGTGATTCAACTGAATGATATGGTGAGTGGCAAAAAATTCATTCAGATATTTCATTAATCCATGCATATGAACATGACTGCGTACTGTTGTAAGGACAAAATAATCTGTCCACGAACAGATATCACCGACATAAAGAACAATCGTATTCTCGCATTTATGTTCTTTAAGTAATTCCCCGATTTTAATGACAATATCTTTATTGTTTACAGGACTTTCCATCAAAATCCTTTCCCAGTATTATTGTTATATCCGCGCTTTCCCCTTCAGAGCTCTTAATCTCTGTCCTGACCCTTTCACATTTAATGATTTCAGCAACCTTTTTGGCAATATCGATCCGTCCCTTCCTGTCCAGTATTATGGTGGAAGTATAATTACCCTGATCTGCATTCGAGACTGAAATCACATCATAACCATAACTCTGAAAAAGTCTGGCTGTACGGCTTGCAAGACCATTCACTTCGGTACCATTTAAAATTTCTAATGTCACCGTAAGAACCTCATCATCAAAAGCATCCTCACTGGAAATAGTATCAAGCAATTGCTTTACATTCATCTTCAGGTATTCACCTTTGAAATGAGGGAAAAGAAGCTCCTTGTCTTCCACCAGATAGACTTTTCCTTCCACCCTTCCCGGATACATATGTTCCGTATTGAATTCCGACATTTCCTGAATAAAAGATCTTAAATCCCTTCTTGAAATATTGGAATAAAGTAAATTACAGAAAAACTTAAAAGGAATATCTTCCTGTAAAAACTCATTCACACCCGGCTCACCAATTCTTTTCAGTAATGCCTGGAGGAATTTCTGTTTTCGCCAGACCTTTTCCCGCTCCTCTTCATTCGGTTCCTCATACAAAATATAATCCTCGAGTTTGTCACCATCGAGTATGACATTCCCGGAAGGAAGAAGTATTTTCTTTCCTTCATACTCGACATCAACAGGATTGGATATAAAAATCTCGATACCATCAACCAGGTCTGCCATTTTGATGATATTTCCCACCTGCATATCAATATAAAAGGGAATATCCATGTTGATAATTTGTTCAATCTTTTTTCTTAGCGGGGTAATATTCCCCTTTTTATAAAGCACACTGATTCTATCCATTCTGTCAAGGGACTCGATTTTGGTTCCAAGGTGAGGGGGGATAAAAAAAAACCCGCCTTTTTTTTGTTCAGGGTGATAGAGAAATAACTCTATGAATTTAAGATCATCCCCATCAGATACCAGAAAAAGAATTTTTAACGGGAGTCCCTTTTTAAATGTATTGGTGAGTATGTCTGGCCGCATGAAAAAGTAACCGGTTATGATCATCCCGATGATAAGGAGTATAATAAAAAATAATAAAAAGGTACTTTTATCCAATGTTCTTTTTTTCATTTATTTCCCCGGTTTTATTCGCCAATTCTTTATACAATAAAAGTGAAGTTTGTAAAATCTCTCTCCCTTTTTTCTTCAGGTAAGCAAACTTCCCTTTTAAAACATACAACATTATAGCATCGATACGCAAATCGAGAATTTCTTCCCTCTCCTTTTCTTCAAGAAAATTCCTTCCCGGTTCAAGATAATCTGCAATAAACAGAATCTTTGCCAGGATGCCCATTCCGGGTTTCCCATATGTATGAAACCGGATAGCATCGAGAATCCAGGGATCAGTAATATCCCATCGCTCTTTTATATATTCAGCACCGGCCCGGCCATGAAGAAGTATCGGGTGTTTTTCTTCCCACGGATATAAAGGATTGCCATCCTTTTTTGCGTATTCCACCATTTTATCTTTATCAAACTCCCGGGCAATATCATGGGAAATCCCGGTAACAAGTCCTTTTCCCGGTTCTATATCATACCTTTTACATAAAGATTCTGCAAGTATTGATACATGGATCGAATGCTTTCTTCTTTTTTTTGATAAATTTTTTTTTATATAAGCGAGGATACTCTCATATCTATTAATCATTATCATCACGTTTACAATCTATCTTCTTTTATTTACAATTGGAGGGGCTGTCTAAAAAGTCTTTTTTGTTTAAAAATAGTGGTGTTTTAAGGGAAAAATACTTATAAACACCGCTATATATGGATCAATTTCTAAAAAATTTGACTTTTCAGACAGCCCCACTCAATAATGTTTTATATCTTATGCTTCCCCCGGGCTTTCTCTTCCAGATGAAATTCTTGCTGCAAACAGTGTAATAAGCTCCTCCAGGCCGCGACGGGTCACTGCTGAAATCCCAATAACGGTATCATTTCTGTAGAGTGCTTTTAATTCATCAAGCCTTTGCCCTGTTCCGGTAATATCCATTTTTGTCCCGATTATACATCGCGGTTTGTCCATGAGTTGTCCGGAAAAGTCTTTCAACTCCTTTTCTAGAACAGGTCCTGCTACAAGGAAAGCATCATCGCTTAAATCAATAAGAAATGCAAGGAAAAAGGTCCGGGAAACATGTTTAAGAAACCGGATTCCAAGCCCTGCTCCCTTTGATGCATTCCGGATAATACCGGGAATATCTGCAACAATAATGTCATTATTATAATACTTAATCACCCCAAGATTCGGTATTTTTGTCGTAAAGGGATATGCGGCAATTTCAGGTCTGGCACTGGTAAGCACGGAAAGAAGTGTTGACTTTCCCGCATTCGGGAGTCCGATAAGCCCGATATCTGCAATCAGGTTAAGCTCAAGAAGGAGTTTTCTATGTTTTCCGATCTCGCCTTTCTGGGCAAAACGTGGTGCCTGGTTCGTGGATGTGGCAAAATGCCAATTTCCTTTACCGCCTTTTCCCCCTTTTAAAAAAACACAGGATTCACCTTCTTTTGTAAGATCCAAAAGCAGTCCCCCGGAATAAAAATCTTTTACCAGTGTTCCCGGGGACACCTCAATAACACTATCTGCTCCATTTTTTCCATGACACCTTTTTTTTCTTCCCGGTTCCCCGTCTTTCGCTTTAAATACACGCTGGGCTTTTATATGGGACAATGTTTTTAGATTTCTTCTCACAATAAAGATGACATCTCCACCCTTACCCCCATCCCCTCCATCAGGACCGCCCCTGGGGGCGTATTTCTCTCTTCTGAACGTAACAGCACCGTTTCCCCCGGCCCCGGAGTAAATTTCAATCACTGTTTCGTCTACAAAAGCACTCACTTGTTTTTATATGAATTGTATTCTATTCCGGTTTAATTGAGACAAGTTTTCTGTTTCTTCTTTGAAAAAAAACAACAGTACCATTCATTTTAGCAAAAAGGGTATCATCTTTCCCTTTCCCTACATTTTCACCCGGATGGAATTTTGTTCCACGCTGACGTACGATAATTGTACCTGCCGTGACCTTTTCCCCGCCATACCGTTTCACTCCAAGGCGCTGGGAATGAGAATCCCTCCCGTTTTTTGAACTGCCGCCGCCTTTTTTATGTGCCATGTTTACTCCTTATGATAAATACTTATGCAATTATTACTTTAAGCCTTTCAGGATATTCAGCTTCAAGATCCTTTAACCCACGTACGAGGTAATCGGATATACCCTGCATCCGGTTAATTTTTACTTCAGGAATCCATTTAAGGGTAAAACTCATTTTCCCTGATTCCGGATCGCTTCCTTTAAAACCGACCCCTTTATCAACATAAAGAACCCTGTGAATTGTCCGGAGTAGAACGGTAACTCCTGCACAAAGGATATCCGTTCCCGGTTTTGCCAGGAAGGAATGCCCTTCTACATTACATTTCCTGATACAGCCCCGTTCATCCTGTTTAATATCAATATTAATCACGTATGTACTTTAACTTATACCGGTTATATCTTCTATTGTTATAACCGAATAAGGTTGTCTGTGACCGTTCTTTTTTCTGCATCTTTTCCGCTTTTTATACTTAAAAACAACAACCTTTTTAGCTTTCCCGTGGTCCGTTACCGTTGCCTGCACGCTTACACCATCCACATAAGGTGTTCCCACTTTCATTTCATCATTGCCGGAAACAAACAGTACTTTATTAAACTCTATTTTTTCCCCTGCTTGCCGGGGGATACGGTCCACTTTGAGTTTTAATCCTTTTTCTGCTTTATACTGTCTTCCGTTTATATCAACGAGTGCATACATTTTTATAAACCTCTATTAAAATTATTTTGTAGAAAAAAGAATACCAAATTTTATATAAAAAAGTCAAGGGAAATTTGTATAACATGGTAAGAATATTTACAGGATTTCACGATAAAAGAAGTGAACCCTGGTCTTTTGATAAAACTCCTGGAAAAATTAAAACAAATATATATACTTCTTTATTATGAGATATGTAATAGTTTCTGTTTTTCTCATAGCTTTTTCCCTTTTATGCTTTTGCCAGGAAAATGAGGAAACAAGGATGATTCTTCAGAATGGGCATCATGGGTCTGTGAGTATTCTCACTTTTAATAAAGACAATTCCCTGCTTATCACCGGGTCGGATTATGTCAAGGATTCAGAGATAATTTTTAATAACCAGGATTTTATGCCGGACTCAAGTCCTTCCTGGATAGCGGGATTTATTCCGCCGGAAGTAAAAGTATGGGATATAACTACCGGGAATCTCCTGTTTTCAACCCATGGGGGAACGGATATGGATAATTTCTTTCTTGACTCATGCTTGTTTCCTGCTTCGGGAGATACTATTCTTATCAAATATGATGCTGTTGAAACCTGGAATATATATACCGGCAAGAAAACCGGAAGGCAATACTATACTACTAATTCCGATTCTGCTTATTCCCGCGAAAGGGGACTTCTTGTTACCATAGATAAATACAAAAACGGTGTCATGGTCTTTGATTTGACCAGTCAGGACACTTCCGGCAGAATTGTCGCAGAGGACATTAAAAAACCATATTTCACCGGATTTCTGCAAAAAGGAAATGCCCTTTTCATTGTTGCGGATGACAATAATGCCCATATCATCTCTACCACAGACTGGAAAAAGAAGAAAAGCTTTCCCATTACCCCGGAATTCAGGACCAGCGGAAATATCGCGCTTGCTTCTGAAAAGGAACTTCTTGCTGTTGATGAAGATAAAGTGCTCGCAATAATTGATATCAATTCGGAAAAGCGTTTAAAGGAAATCCCAATAGAAAGCTCTGCTCATAATTTTATTTTTTCACCTGATGGCAATTATTTTGCCTACACACCACTTGTTAATAAACCATATGAAATTCTTTCTATTTCCGAAGCAAAAAAGCTTGATGCCCATAAAGAGCATCAGGAATATGGTGTTCATTTTTCCTTTATTTTCTCAAATGACGGAAAATCCTGCTTTATCGGGTACACGGACGGCTCCATACGTATGGTGGAAACAATATCCGGGAAACTGCTTAAGTCCTTTGGCCCGGCCCGTATACACTGGCCTACGGAAATCGTCTTTTCAACATCCACTGACAGGCTCTACACAGCCAATGGTTCTGTCATACGGGAATGGGATCTGAAAAAGGCAGATGTTATACGGACTTTTTCCGGCCATACGGGAAGAATAAGTGATATAAAGATCGATGAAACGAACAAAATCATGGCAAGCTCGGATGAGAATAACACTATTATCGTATGGGACCTTGAAAAAGGAGACAGGATAGTCACAATCCCGACAAACAATGCTTTTAATAAAATAGCGCTTTCCGGGGATGGGAAATACATTGCGTTTGGCACACGGGCACGATATGATAAGGATTTTTCCATAACCCTCCTGGATTACAGGGAAAACAAGAAAATAAGGCAGTTGAAAGGACACAACAATCTTATCACCTTCCTGGATTTTCTTCCTGACGGCAGGCTGTTATCTGCCGGTTATGATAAGAAAGTGAAAATCTGGGATACTTTAAAGGGCAGGGTACTCAAGAATTATACTATTTCTTACTATTTTGAACCGCGGGACATAAGCCCGGACGGGAACTTTCTTGTCCTTGGCGATATGGTTGGCCAGATGCCCGGGGAATTACAGGTTATGGATATTACAAAAGGAAATGTCATTTTCAGACAAACCGGTTATAACTTTCAGCATGCCTTTTTCAATGATGACAGGACATCAGTGACTGTTTTCAATCACCTTGTAAAGCCGCTTGATAAACGGAAAGCAGCAATTGAATTATGGGATTACAAAAAGAAGACACCAAATCCTCTCCTCTCTGTAAATGAACCATCAATTACCATAATAAAGGGATGTCCGGTCCGGGATCAAAAAATTGTTGCCTGTATGTGTGCGGATGGGACAATTCGTCTTCTGGATATCCGGCAGGAAAAAACAATCGCTTTCTTCTATGCAGTGGGAAATAAAGGGTATATTATCAAGACACCGGATGGGTATTATAAGGTATCGGGGGAAGGAAAAAAAGCAATCGCTTTTATGAAAGGAAGAACCCTCTCACTCTATGAAAATAACCAGCCAAAAGAGAATGCAAAGATAATCGAACAGAGAATACAAAAGTGTCTGGCAGAAGACCATTAAATAAAATTATCTGTTTCCAGATACGCAGCAAGCTGGATAATATTCTCGAAAAACCCTGCTTTTCTTTTCTTTACAAAGACCTGAAGAACAGCGATCCTCTTTTTTATATCAACATACCATCTCTGTATGCTTAATGGATCTCCTTCGGAAATATTCGAATTATCCGCAATGGATCCCTGGATTACCCGTGTTACCACATATTCCGTTTCCCAGAGAAAATTCTTTACCGCTTTTATTTCCATCCCAAATATGGGCAGGATCAGGTTATTTCTTGAATCTTTTTTTAACGCGATCTCGAGGGGGCTGAACGGTCTTTTTGCAAGACATATGATCCCCTGCATTGTTTCTTTGTCCCTGGTCCAGGTGAGTTTCACAAGGGATTCGTCTTTAAAATGGAGTATTGCTTCCTGAAAATCCCTGATAGTGGTATATTCCCGGCCATTTAACTCTTTTATCCGGTCACCTGCCTGAATACCTGCCCTTCGTGCCGGTTCCCCTGGTACGGTATAGATTACCTCCAGACTTTTATCATTCTCATTTAATGCAAGGCCAAACCACGGGTGAATGACCTCTCCCCCTTTAAAAAGATCAGGTAATACCTTGTTCACCCAATTATAAGGAATGGCGAAATTAAGCCCCTCAAACATTTCCAGTCCGGCAAAAACAACCCCAAGTAGATTATCTTCTTCATCAAGAAGTGGTCCCCCGCTGTTCCCCGGGTTAATAGGCGCATCTATCTGCATGACATCCCCCATCTGGATAAACCTCCGGCTTACATTCGAGACAATCCCGGACGTAAGGGTATTTTCAAGGCCTAAAGGGGCACCTATGGCAAGAACCTTTTCACCCGGTTCAATCTCCGCATTCCCTGCAGAATAATAGACATAATCCGGCGTAAGGCTTGTTTTTATGAGTGCCAGATCAAATATCCTGTCATACCCTACAACTTTTGCCGGGATCTTTTCATTGACACTTTTGGAAAGCCGGATATAAAGCCGGGAATACCCTTCATATTCAGGATCAACTTCACTCTCTATCACATGATGGTTGGTAAGCATATACCCTCCTTCATCAACAAAAAACCCACTTCCCAACACCCTGTCCGGTATCCCGTATCCCTGTTCTATCTTTATCCCTTTATCCACCCAGATAATAGCTGTTCCATTCATCATAAGTGGTTTGGAGGGCTTTTTTTTAATTTGAGTTTTATACTCTTCTTCAACAGGATACCCGGCTTTTCCCATACTATCAGCTATAATTGATAAGGCTGGCCTGTTTCCGATTGCAGAAGCAAGATCAAGTATTTCTACATACTCTTCTTCGGATAGTTCACTATCATCCAGGGCTTTTAAATAATAATAAAGGGCAATAGTACGATTTTCTCTGGATTTAAAGAGTTCAGCTGTTTTAAAAAGCAATTTTTTTATAGACCAGTCAGACAGAAGATCATTCTTTTCTATATTTAAAAGAGAGAGATATATAGGTAATGCTTCCTCATAATCAGATTTCTCAATAAAATCGGAGAATTTGGCAACGATCTCTGCATACATTTTGTTTTCCAGCTCTTTAAGTTTCTCATCTTCTACACCCTTTTCTTCACGTCTTAAATATGAAATATCCTGCGCAGCTTTCATATAATGACCTTCTGAAAGAAGCTTCTCTATGTTTTCCAGATATACTTCCGAGACCGGCTTAATATTTTTTACCTGTACTTCATATGTTTTACAGGATAAGAGCAGCATGACCGGCAGCAACAAATTAAAGTACTTCATTATTCTAACCACCTTGTTTTAAACTACTATCGGGGTTCAACTACTGTTGAACACTCTTCAATATAAATACTGTCCCTGTATCTAAAAACAAAATACATTATACCTTTACTATAATACAAACCGCTTTCGGATAACAATGTTACATCCACATCTTTTCCCCGTTTCCCTATCCAGTAAAGTCCCGGTTTTGTCCCTGGAATAATGGTGAGTTCCTTTTTTCCCCGTCTGGAACTTACCACCCTGCCCCCCTGGAATACGATAAATAAATCAAATTTACCATCATACCCGGTTGAAAAAGAAAAATTCGTTTTCCCATTTTTTTCCATTATTTCTTTTGCATCGATTATGCCATCACTATTATAATCCCAGTGAGTTTCAAGGTTTTCTCCGGCTTTATTAAAAAATTGTATACAATCTGGCCTGTCATCATTATTATAATCATAGGTAATCTTTGCTAACCATCCATCTTTATAATACTCCATAATCTCATAATAACCGTCACCATCCAGATCCTGCTTTCCTTTATGGGGTATTCCATTACTGTAGTCAATAATGTGATCCATATGCCCATCCCCGTCAGTATCCCGGGATAAAGAAACATATTCACCACTTAAAAACTCTGATACTGAACTCAGGTATCCGTTCCTGTATTCATTTATACGGAAAGCCCTGCTGCTTATTGCTTTTTCCCCGGGCGGAATGAATGTATCACGGACAGATAAGGCAAGTCCCGTCTGATCTTCCTTTTCTGTTTCACGGAAAAGCGGATATGCATAATCAAGGGGAAGGAGTAAAAACTCCTTTTTAATTGCGTTTTTTTCATAGGTAAGGGATTCAAGGTAGGGATAGGTAGAGTATTTCCCGTAAACGGCGTTACCGGTGATAATAAAAAAACCGATTTTAACAGGCATATCTTCTTTAAAAACTATTTCCATTTCTATAAAACCATCCTGATTTTTGTCTCTCTGCCATAGAGTAAGACTCCCGTTATTATAGGTATATAATTCCTCATAAAAACCATCCCTGTTTTTATCCATTACCCTTTCTCCGGAGTAACCTGATTCTTTTTCTTTGAACAGGGTAAAAAGCTCTTCCTTCTCTTTTAAAAGCAGGACAAATTGATCCAGGAAGAGGATATCTTTGTTCCCGTCATACGTGAAAAATAAATCGATATAATGTTCCGGCTCTTCCATTTCAAGGGATACGGCAAGGATACTGGCCAGGGGGGATCGACCTCCTTTTTCAAAGTATTTATCCAGCAGTTGAGAAGTACCTTGTAAATTGCTATCGTGCCTCAACGAATATTGAGGAGTGTTCAACAAAGTTGACCCCCGATTGTCATTCTTTAAGGTGGTCTCTTCTTTAGTTTTTTCCGTGGATATATCTAATATAGAAAGTTTTATTTTTGTAAGGATAAGATCAGGATTATCCGGTAACTTTTCCAGACCCTGGTTAATAATCCGGATGGCCATGTCCCTTTTTCCTTTTTTTTCCAGGTATTCAGCATAGAGGATGTAAAACTCATCATAAGAAGGAAACCTTTTAAGTGAATCGGTAAGAAATTCCTCCAGTTTCAAAGAATTACTTTCTTTTAAGGTCTTTACCATAAGCAGGGCAGAATACATATCTTCTTTGAGTTTTATTCCCATATTCCGGAATACCTCCAATGCCTCTTTAAGCAAACCAATCTGAAGATATACCCTTCCAAGCTCTCTCTCGGCAATAAAGGGGTCTGTTTTTACCCATGACCGGTCATTCAGGGCTTGTTTCAAAAAGGAGAGTCCGGTTAAGGTGGTATTCTGTTCTTTAAAGAGAATAAGTGAAAGTAAAAATGTTGTTTCTGAAAAATCGGGATAAAACTCATAGGAATTTCTTAAAAGCTTTTCTGCCTCTTTTATTTTCCCGGAATCGTAGAGGACTTCTGCCTGTCTGAAATAGTATAATGCTATTCC
The DNA here is from genome assembly GCA_016935735.1 of Spirochaetales bacterium. Lineage (GTDB taxonomy): Bacteria > Spirochaetota > Spirochaetia > SZUA-6 > JAFGRV01 > JAFGRV01. The sequence goes on from JAFGQK010000322.1 coordinate 10,528, forward strand.
TTTATCGTCCCCTGAAAGAACCAGGGAAGAGTACGAGAAAATGAGAATAAAGATAAAAAATCTTGTTTTGCCTGAAGTGGTCATGATGTATTTATCGGCATTTTACAGAAAAAGCAATTATGCTTCTATTTCCTTTTTATAAGGAAATCCCAGAAGTTCGGCAACTTCTTCACCGTCCAGTGTTTCCCTGGCAACAAGTGTTTCTGCAAGTAACTGTAATTTCTCTTTATTTGCCAGGATTATTTGTTCTGCCTTTTCCAGACAGGAATTAACAATCCGTTTGATTTCCTTGTCGATTTTTTCGGCTGTCTCTTCCGAATAATCTTTATGCCGGGCAATCTCTTTCCCCAGGAAAATCGGTTCTTCCTTCTGACCATAGGCAATCGGGCCAAGATCCTTACTCATTCCCCATTCACAGATCATACGCCGTGCAATTTCCGTAGCCTGTTCAATATCCTGCTGTGAACCGGTAGTTGTTTCCTTGTACTTGAAATTTTCCGCTGCATAACCACCCATATAGATGGTAATCATATCCAGCAGCCATGCTTCACTTCGTGAATATGTATCATTCTCTGGCAAAGATAAAGACATACCGAGAGCCCTTCCATGCGGGATGATTGTCACTTTATGAAGTGGATCTGCATTCTCTAACAGGAAATGAAGAATCGCGTGCCCTGATTCATGATAAGCAGTCATTTCCCGCTCTTTAGGCGGGATGATCTTGGATCTTCTTGCAACACCCATAAGAATTTTATCCCTTGCATCCTCAAAATCAATCATTTCCACATTACTTTTATTACGTCTTGCCGCAAAAAGAGCAGCTTCATTCACCAGGTTTGCAAGATCTGCACCGGATGTTCCCGGGGTTGCCCGTGCTATTCTTTTAAAATCGATATTCGAAACAATATGTATTTTCCGGCAGTGAATTTTCAATATCTCTTCCCGTTCATTAATATCCGGCATATCGATAACGACCTGGCGATCGAATCTTCCAGGCCGGAGTAAAGCAGGATCAAGAACATCCGGCCGGTTTGTTGCAGCAAGAATGATGACTCCATCTTTTGTATCGAATCCGTCCATTTCAACGAGCATCTGGTTAAGTGTCTGTTCCCGTTCATCATGCCCGCCGCCATAACCGGCACCACGGGTTCTTCCCACCGCATCAAGCTCATCAATAAAAAGAATGCACGGAGCGTTTTTCCTGCCCTGGTCAAAGAGATCCCTTACACGGCTGGCACCTACTCCTACGAACATCTCCACAAAATCGGAACCCGACATATGAAAGAATGCAACATCTGCCTCCCCGGCAATTGCTTTGGCAAGCAGGGTTTTCCCTGTACCGGGAAGCCCGACCAGGAGAACACCGGTAGGGATTTTTGCCCCGATTTTGACAAACTTTGATGGATTCTTTAAGAACTCAACAACTTCCTGGAGCTCGTACTTGGCTTCTTTCTGCCCGGCAACATCCGCAAAGGTGATATGTTTCCCGGAATCGAGATATCTTTTCGCCCTGCTTTTTCCGAAAGAAAAAGCACGATTCCCGCTTCCCTGAACCTGGCGGAACATAAACCAGATAAAAATGAATCCAATAACCCACGGGAGAAGTTCAAAGAAGATCTTGAATGGGGGAGGTTCTATATTCCCTCCCTGGACAATAACCCCATTTTCTACAAGAAGTTGCATGAGAGTTCCGTCCTCGTAGGGGATATATGTCCTGAATTCACCCCGTTTATCGACATATTCACCATGTATGAGCTTTTCATCCAGAATTTTTACTTTTTTGATTTTTGATTCTCCAAGATATCGAAGGAAATCAGTATAAGAAATTTCACTTGAATAATCCCTGTTTTGAAAAACGATAAAGAGAAGAATAATACCAATCAATACAATAAGAGAAATTATTGTTGCCTTATTATTCAAATTGAACTTCGGCAATTTCTTATCTGAGTTATTATTGTCATTATTTCCGTTATTATTCACTAGCTTCCATTCCTCTATTTATAGTTATAACATGTTTTTATCCCTTTGGCAAATAAAAGGGATAAATAATATCCGGTCAAATACACGATGTTCCCGGAATAATGCATATTGATGAAAAGAAATCAAAAGAAATACATAAAAACCCGGAATCTGCCTGCCCTTTATATTTTTTTTCTTAATTCGATAGTCACAATATCTGTGTCCCCGGATTCTCTATCATGTACATCAGGGGCAAACCTGTTTTCAAAGCCGAATTCTTTTCCTGCTACTGCCACTATCTGCTTCCTGTCTGCAAGAACAGGGATTACCCATCGTCTATTCTCCGGTACTTTCCATTCATTAAATAATTTTTTTAAAGATTTATTCTCCTTTCCACTTTTTATTTTATCTCCCGGCATCCGTGAACGAATAACCAGGGGATAATGTATGCAATTCTCTATAAGAGTTACATCCGTGTTCTTACTTTCACTCTGTTTTTTACCATTATATATATGAATTATGCAACCAATTGCTTGAATATTTATCCTCTTTCCTTTTTCTCCATGTATAAGATAACTTTTTTTTCGTGGATAGACAATATCCGCCCTGCAAAAAAGATACTTACCCCGGCATATTAAAGCAATACCATATCCCCTTAAAATTACTCTTCTTCCTGTTATGTTTTCTTTATCAAGAACAGGGGAAAGGAATTTGTAAGGAATTCTTTCTTTTTTCCCGATTTTTTCATCATCATAAAGGTTATTAAGGACTTTATAAAGGGAAAAAAGCCGTATGACACCGTGGACTTGAAGGAATTTCTCCTTATTCATTCTGTATCCATCGGAAAATTCTGATTTTCCGGCAGATGTTTTTTCCCAGTTGCATGTTTTTCTGATTTCTTCTTCAAAATAACTGTTTAATAGCCGGAATAACCCGGACAAACGCTTCAATCCTTTTTGATATCCCGGGAAAATATTTCTTACTACAGGAATGAGGTTTAACCGTATTTTATTTCTTAAAAAAGCTTTACTGCGGTTAGATGAATCCACGACAAATCCAATCTCATTATCATTCAGGTATGTATAAATTTCTTCTTTGGTACAATAAAATAGCGGACGAATTATTCCGTCACGATAAAGAGGAATCCCGGCCAGACCTGTAACACCCCCGCCCTGGAAAAAACGCATGACAATTGTTTCCAGATGATCATCTTCCACATGCCCGAGGGCAATATAATTTGCTTTCACTTTCTTGCAGACAGCACCAAGGAATTGGTATCTTTTTTTCCTGGCAACCTCTTCCATACTCCGGGTTTCATTTAAAGCAATCCTGTTTAACTCACCAACAGGAATACGGCCAATAAAGAGTTCAATCTGTAAAGAAGCGGCAACCTGGTGTAAAAATTTTATATCTTTCTCTATTTCTGTTTTTTTTCTCATACCATGGTCAAGATAAGCAGCAAAAAGAGTAAAATCAAACTCTTTTTTCAGGTGATGTAGGATATAAAGAAGAGTAGTTGAATCCGGTCCGCCTGAAGTACCAACGAGAATACGGGAACCATTTTTTACCCCGCATTCAGTAAGTGCCTTAACGACCTTATCTCTGAGCTTCAATGTTCCTTTTCTTCCTGTTCTATAGCGGTTACATTTATAAAATTCATCACTTCCAGGGGCGGCTTTTCCAGAAGGAGGAGTATCCCGGATGCAGCTTTATCCACAGCCAGATCGATTCTCTGTTTTTCCTCTCCCCCGGGATTACTCAATACATGTTCTATAATATTATTATCCGGCGGACGTCCGATCCCGATATAAAGGCGCATAAAATCACCAGTGCCGGTATATTCAATCACAGAGGCAAGACCCCTGTGGCCGGCAGATGATCCTTTTGTTTTAAGCCTGCAAATTCCCGGTTCAAGGTCAAGATTATCACAAACAACCAGAAGTTCAGAGGTATCTGCCTTTGCATAATGTAAAATACCGGGGATAGCCAGTCCGGATCTATTCATATAAGTAAGTGGTTTAGCCAGAACAATAGCTTTATTTCTATAAACACCCTTTCCCTTTGTATAAGAATAAAAAAAAGGTTTTGTAAGCTTTATAGAAAGTTTCTCGGCCAGTAAATCAACAACAAAAAAACCTGCATTATGCCGGTTCCCTTTATAAGGTCTTCCCGGATTTCCTAAACCAATCACTACCAGTGGCATTATGCCTTTTCCCTTCCTGGTGCCCGCACGGATTTTAAAAGTTCATCACTACCAGTGGCAGCTATTATTCCTCTCCTGTTTTTTCTTCTACTTTCTCTTCTTCCACTCCTGCTTCTTCTTCTGCCGCTTCCTCTATAACCTCTCTCTTGCGTGTTACAATACAGATTACCTGGTCCTGGGGATTTAAAAACCTTACTCCTTCCGGTGGCTGGATATCTCTAATATGTACAGAATGGTTAACCTGGAGTTCAGATACATCAACAACGATTTCTTCGGGGAGATCCTTTGGCAGACATTCCACTTCCACTTCGTGAAGAAAAACCTCAAAAAGCCCCCCTTCTTTTACCCCAGCCGGGGTTCCATGTGTATGCAAAGGAACATGGGTTTTTAACAGCTTGCCTTTCTCGATTTCATAAAAATCAAGATGCATGATTCTCCCGGTGAGGATATCCTCCTGAAAATCTTTTACCAGTACATCATAGTTTTTCCCGGATACATTCAGATTTATAATGATGTTTTCTGAAATCATTTTAAATTTAGAGTTAAACTCGTGTGCATCAACATAAAGTGAGAATGGCTTTGCATGACCGTACACTACCGAAGGAATCTTTCCGTTCCTTCTTAACTCTTTTGTGTATCCTTTTCGAAATTCTTCCCTTATTTCACCTGCTAATGTCTCTCTTTTCATCAGTAAAGCTCCTTATACCTTAAATATTTATTTCTGGGACGGCAGGATTCGAACCTACGAATGCCGGTACCAAAAACCGGTGGCTTACCGCTTGCCGACGTCCCATTTTATTTATTAATGTTCCCCCTCATCCGGGGAACTATCCTCGTCACCAGGTTTATTGTACTCATCAAGTATTTTGGTTTGAATAGCACTTCGACATTCTGAATTTATCGGATGTGCAATATCCTTAAATTCACCACTTTTTGTTTTTCTATTCGGCATTGCAACGAAGATACCTTCTTTTCCTTCGATAATTTTCAGGTTGTGAACAACAAAACAATCATCAAAGGTTAAAGAAACATAAGCCTTCAGTTTACCCTCAGACGCTACTTTTTTTATTTTCACATCTGTAATCTCCATAACAATTTTCCTCCAGTTTAAAAAATAAGCCAGATCATTTATATTTTTGTCCGAGATTACCTAAAAGCAATAATCTCCACCGGGCTTTTATTCCTTGCAGAATTTCTATGCAGAAATTTTACACAGGAATCCTCTACAGACTTCTTGCACCGAATTCCTGCAAGGTTTTTGATTCTCACAAACAATCATTTTAATACAGTTACAGGCTTTTTATCAAGAGGATTTGTATAAAATACAAACGGATATTTTCTTTTTAAACATCCGAATCCCGCTTTAGCCTGATACTTTTCCCTGTAAAGGCCAAAGACTGCAGATCCACTCCCCGATATATTTCCATAAAACGCTCCTGATGAGTACATATCAGAAATAATCGTATAAATAGCCGGGTACTGGTTTATTATTACACGAAAAAAGGAGTTTGAAAAGCCCCATTTTTCTTTTTCTTCACTCCTGTACATGGTGATAAGATCATCTTCTCCCGGCAATTTTTCTTTCTTTCCCCCTTCCCTTTCCTTATCCAGCCACTGGTATGCAAGCGACGTATCGACCTGGAACCCTGGATAAACAACAACCAGATGGTAATCTGTCCGGGGAATAAGCGGCTTTATTATCTCTCCCCTGCCGGAAACCAGGGCAGCAGCAGTATAATAAAAGTAGGGGACATCACTTCCCAGATCCTCCAGAATTTCTTGTATTTTTTCCTCTGCAACAACACCCGGAAAAAGAGTGTAAAGGCAGGAAACAGTCGCCGCTGCATCACTGGAACCACCGCCCAGACCTGCACCAAATGGAATCCTCTTTTTTATATGTATTTCCATATCCAGTTCTTTTCTGCCTGCCTTTTCAAATAACTCCACCGCCTTTTTTACTATATTTTCCCCCTGCGGAAAGGGAAAACCTCCTTTTATTATACACCCGCTTCCTTTTTTTTTCATATTGATGATAAGAGTGTCAAAAAGGTCAACAGACTGGAAAATACTTAAAAGATTATGATACCCATCTGCTCGTCTTTCCAGGATATCAAGGTGAAGATTTATTTTCGCCGGTGCTTTTGTTTTTACTGTCATGCGTATCTTTTGCCATACAGTAGTTGAACCTTAATTTTAAATAAGGCGGTCATAAAGAAAGAGATAAACCAGCCAATTAGTCTGCCGGAAAAGCTGATGAATTGGCCGGGTCTATTATAATTAGTATTCTCCCTTCTTTAAGCATTCTCCTGTTATTTTCACAACAGAGTAATCTTTTTACTGCTTCCTGCGGAAGGATAAGGTCACAGTGATGTCTCCCGAATACCTGATAAGCCATTACCCGGAGGGGATAAAGACCGATTCTTTTTAAGAATGGGGTTTCTTCCAGACTATCCGAATATGCAGCCATACCCCATTTTTTCAGGTATTCCGGATAACACATCTGTTTCTCCAGCACAACATCCGTCTCTTCATCATAAAGCACCGGAAACAATGCAGGTTCCACATAAGCCTGCTTATTCGTTCCATATGAAGTATATAAACCCTTTGCATAAATGAGAAGTCCTGTATACTCCCTGGCAGGAATAAAACCAAGTTCATGGTCAAGGGAGTTGGGGTATTCATGATTTATAAACAGGGGGACAAGTCCGTTTTCGGTAAAAATGGGAAAAGAATAGTGAATATGGATAGTCTTTAGATCATTCGACAGATACGCACCCTCATTTTTTCCATTCAGACCGGGTCCCTTGATAAGCCGGATGCCTTCCATCTTGTCTTTTATAATATCATTGATTGAATGGGCAGAATCCACATTAAGATCCAGAATTGAATGAAGGAAAATATCCGGCAATCTGTCCTTTATCTCTCTTTCCACCAGGTACTTCATATCCGGGGCGAATTCCTTTTGTAAATCAATTTGTTTTATAATATTCAGGTGAAGGATGGCGTTTCCCCAGTCAATATCCCTATTGATGGTAATCGTATCATCAATCTGGCTTGAAAATACAAAAAGAGATAAATGTAACAAAAGTACAGGGAAAATAACTGTTTTACGCATATACACCAACTATATTAAAACCACCTTATTCAAAACTATAATTGGGGTTCAACACAGGATTCACATCCATTGTTTACAAATACTTCTATTGCCCTGAGTGCTTTTTCTGCTTCTCGTCCGGTGGCAATAAATTCCAGATGCTCGCCTTTACACACATACAGGGCAAGAAGTCCGAGAACGGATTTTACATTCATATATTTCTTGCCTTTGAGTTTAAAATTAAAGTGTTCCATTCCATCTTTATGAACATAAACATCACAATCGAACTTTCCGGTAAGTGTTGCAAGGGTTGATGCAGGTCTCATATGAAGGCCTTTTGCATTCTGCACTACTACCATCGTGGTAAAAAAACCGTTTTTTTCAAGAGATTCCTTTTCTTCACGCCAGATATGTGCATAGGTATCACCCCATTCAGCCGCTGCATCATTCTCATTAATTTCATACCCGGCTTCCTGGGATCGTGTATCTTTATATTTCTTGATTTCTTCTATCTGCTCGACATTATCCCGTCTTAATTTTTCCTTGATCCATGCCTGTTTATAATTACTGATAAAATCATTAATGGCTTCTTCGATACTTACTTCATATTCCCGCTCCTGTGACATAAAGTATTTATGATCTTCAATCGCTTTAAGTTCTGCAGGAGAAAGATCTATTTCTTTAATATTGTACAACATCATACACCTCCTCCACCGCACTGGCTTTAATCTTCCGAAGTCAACAAAACCAGGGAATGGCTTATCATCTGTAAAAACATACGATGTATACATGTCCTGGCCAGCGCTGGTGTAACAAGACAATTCTGCTTATACAATGTATAGCATTTTCCTCCTTTTTTCATAATCACTTTTATTAATCCACACATTTTCTTTCCTCTGTAATACTTCACATACAATATTAATAAATTTTACTCATTTTTATATAAAAAAACCAGTATCTCTTTCATACTCATCGGTCTTTTTTCTGGAAATAATAAATTTTTATACATAAAATGGTGCATTTTGACCCTGTTATTGCTACATTTGTGTCAATTTTCAAGAATGGGTATCCCTGAAAAAAATCAATTGATTATGAACTATACATTTACCATAATATTATCTATATCCGATAATGAAAAACTCAATATTCCCTAAAAAGTTTGGAGCTTCTATCGAAAAACATACACAATTCTTAAAGAACGAATACAGCCGTATTCATAATAGCCTGGTTTTGGAATTAGCAACAGGGAGTGGGTGTTTATCTGAAATACTGCCATCTGATAATAAATATGCAGGTATCGACATCAGTGAGGGTTTATTAAAAATAGCAAACAAAAAATTTTCTCATACTGGTTTTAATAATTTTGCATTGTTTTTATGTAATGCTGAAAATTTACCATTTCAAGACAATTATTTTGATGTTTGCATATGTAATTTATTGTCCAGGAATTTCAATTTTCCACAATAAAGAGATGAAACCACAAAAATCCGCGAAAATCTGAACATCAAAAAACATAGTCCTTGACCGGCAGAATGACTTATGCTATGATAAAGCAAGTTTATAAATTAAAGTCAAATTATGTTTTAGATACTGCTGAATATTTTTTATTTACAACAAATAAAGAAACATAAAAAAAGGAGATTAAATAAAATGAAAAAGTTATATTTATCCAGTCTTTTTATCATGATATTGATCTTTTCAGGACAGAATCTACCGGCAGTCGAAATTTGTGAAAAATATGGTACGGTTTCAGTTAATGGCGGAGAATACATTATACAGAATAATGTATGGGGAGCAGACACCAGGCAATGCATCAGTACAGGAAGCGGAACAGGTTTTACTATCAGTGTCTCCGAGCATAACCAGGGTGCCGTGGCCTCTTATCCCTCTATTTTCAAGGGATGCCACTGGGACACATGTACAACCGGCTGGACATCCGTTAAAGTAGGGAATCTTTCCAGTTGTTCCATTAATTGGACAGTGGAAACGGCAGGCATTTCCGGGAACTGGGATGTTGCAGCTGAAATATGGTTCAGTCCCGATCTCGATTGCAGCGAAGGATACGATGGCGGGGCCGAACTCATGATCTGGCTCGATGCCCATGGTGTTGTACCTGCCGGTTCCAAAGTCGGGGATTATGGTCCTTATGAAGTCTGGAAAGGCTCCATGAGTGACGGGGTCAATACATGGACTTATATCTGTTACTACAGGATTGCAGAAACGTCCCTGGATATGGATCTCATGCCCTTGATTGCAGATGCAATGTCACGGGGTTTTGTATCATCCTCGATGTACCTGCATGATATAGAAGCCGGTTTTGAACTTTTATCCGATGGCCAGGGTCTTCGTTCTGTATCCTTTTCCTCTACAATAGCAGGCGGGGGATCCGGTCCGCAGCCGGGACCCACACCGGCACTGGATCCTTTACCATCGGAAAGCAATCCGTGCAATGATCTTTCCTCCTCTGCAGAATCTCTCCCGTTTGTCCATGACGGATCCGGCAAGTTCTGCTGGACATTCAGTTCAACACCTCAATTTATAAACTCAAACAATATGGAAGCGCTGTTTGTAAATGGTGTGGATTTCACCGGCCAGTATGTTGCAGCTGAAAATTTTCCCCCGAAAATAGATGGGAAGTATCATGTGTATTACAAGGGGAATTGGGACTGGAGTCACTTTAATGCTGCTGATCCTGTTGCAACAGAACCGACACCAGGCGGGGATACATCACCACCCACACCGACACCAACACCGGAACCACAAACTCCGGATCCAACATCAACACCAACCCCGCCGCCGACTCCAACACCTACTTCAATCCAAACAGGAACCCGGGGTGATGTTAATGATGATGGTACAGTGGATATTATCGATGCACTCATGGTTGCCCAGTATTACGTGGGGCTTGATCCTTCCGGATTTATGAGCAGCCGGGCCGATGTAAACTGTGATGGAAACATCGATATTATTGACGCACTCAGAATTGCCCAATATTATGTGGGATTGATTAATTCGCTGGAGTGTTAATCCGTAATACAATGAGTGGGCAGATTACATTAAACCAAATTTGAGAAAGCGGTGCTACATACAATATAAAACGATGAATAATGGAACAGAGGAAAATGTCATAAATCAGTTCAATATAATTTCCGGATTACCGGCTGTATGGGATCATAACCAGCATTACCATAATTATTTATTAAAAAAACTGGATTATTGTTCACTTTCCCTGGATATCGGCTGTGGGACCGGGGAACTTACCAGATTATTATGCACTTATTCAGAGAAAGTTACCGGGATAGATATTTCCCGGGAAATGATTCACACAGCTTTAAAAAGAAACCGGGATAAAAAAATAGAATACAAGAATATTGATGCAATGGAATACCTTACATCAACGGACCGTACGTTTGGTGTAATTATAAGCATCGCGGCATTCCATCATATGGAAGAAAGAAAGATGCTGGAATTAATAAAAAGTAAATTAAGCAAAAAAGGAAAATTGATTATTCTCGATCTCTATAAACAGGAAACATTATTAGAATACGCTTTATCATTCCTCGCCATGCTTGTTAATCCAATTATGATGTTAATAAAGCGGGGAAGATTATTTGTGACAAAGAAAGAACGGGAAGCATGGAGAGACCATTTCCAATATGATAATTACCTGACAATAAAAGAGATAAAGAATATTTCAAGGGAAATACTGGGTAAAGTAGTGGTAAAAAGACATTTATTCTGGAGATACTCATTAATATATGAAAATTGAGGTTCTTGCTAAAATTCCTTGAATACTATTGGATTTTTGCAAGAGGCTCAATTATCAATAATAAAAATTGATTTACCCTGAAATTATTCAAATTATTCCAATGTGTTGACTAAATCCGGTAAATATGATTCAATAATGGAAATGAAAAGATATCCAGAAAAATCCAATTGGAGCAGTAATCTGCTCCTGATGCAAAAACATAACAGGATACTATTCTATACCATTCCCTGCTTGCTTTTGTTTTTTTGTATACTCTTTCATTGCGGAACGGGCCTTGAAGGTTATGGAGTTGTACTCTGGGCAGAGAAAGATACAGGATTGGTAAATGGAAACATAGTAAAGGTAATATCAGAGTCCTTGATTCAGGATGCTTATATAGTGACAGGTGAAAATACAAAAGAAAAGGTTTTTATAAAATTATGGAGGCTTGAGTTTTTCAAGTCAAAAAAAGAAGCGGAACGGTTTGCAGAAAAATACGCACCATATTCCGGTATGTATGCATTTTCTGAAAAAGACGGTACCCCACCTGTGCGTGAAATACCGGAAAACAGCAGCAGTGTAAAGATAATCTCCAGGCCTAAAGCATATCAACCGTTAAAAATTCTTAATAAAAAAGAAGAACCCGTAAAAATAGATGAAATGACCGATTACTGGTACCAGGTTCTTGTAGAATACCAGGGAATCGGGAAGGATGGACAATATAAACTGCTGGGCGGAAAAGGGTATTGTTTTGGCCATTTACTCGAAATTTTTCAAACAGATGGAGATCCGGAAGAAGAGATCCGGAAAAGAACAGCAACAGAGACAGGGGAAGATCCCCTGGAAAATCTTCTTAACAATGTCTTCAGACCTGTTTATTTTATAGAGATGATAAACAGCGGCAGGGTGGACCCTGACAGGTTTAAGAGTGCTATCGGATTTTTCCCGGAACCCATGGCAAATAGAATCGTTATTTCCCTGCCAGGGGAGCGCTATACATTCGATTATACGGATATTACCCGGGTAAGATACAACTACTATTCATTCCAGGGTGTGGACTTAAGGATCGAGGTTCTTTCCAGCACCCGGATATCTGTTACCTATATGGTAAAAAGCGGCCAGGTAAATACGACTTTTATAAAAATAAATGCAGATATTGATGCACTGGTAGAACGTGAACTGCAAATAAGAGATGCATTATATGAGGATTTTTTTATTCGCGGACCGGTTCTTACCAGTTCTGCCTATGGAAAAATCGTACTGAACCAGGATAAAACCTTTACCTGGATAAATTTCGATAAACTTATTCCTGCTGTTATACCCCATGAAATTTCCGGCAGGGGGAAAATAGATTTTCCGCACTATATTTCTTCCACCCTTAAGGATAACTACGATGGGGTTATTACGTTTTATTTTACCGGTTATTCCCCTGATGCCGGGGTGAATTTTCTTTATAAAAAAACGGAAAAGGGAGTAAGGCTTTTCTATGTAAAAGAAGAATTAATAGAGGAAAGAAGAGTGACAAAGACAGACCTTAATCCAATGGTTATTTTCTTTACTTTCAGCGGGGACTGACAATGCCATCTGTTCATTGTCTTCATACCTCTATTTCCTTTGGTGTAAAAAAGATACTGGATGACATTAATTTTTCCATCTCCATTGGCGATCGCATAGCCCTTTCAGGTGCAAATGGGAGTGGAAAAACAACACTGATGCGTATCATTTCCGGTGAAATAAAACCTGACAGCGGTGAAGTTGTCCATGAAAAAAACACACGGGTCTCGTATCTTCCCCAGGTCGGGGTTACTTTTCCTGATATTACGATTTGGGAAGGTGCGGAAAAGGCATTTGATGAAATGAAACCTGTCTTTACCGAAATGAAGGAACTTGAAGAAAAACTTGAATCCTGTAAAAAAGAAACGCCCGAAACAGGTCTTATCCTTGAAAGGTACCATTATCTTCATGAAACAATTATAGAGAGTGAATATTACACAAGAAACGGAACAATTCACCGTGTCCTTACCGGGCTTGGTTTTAAGGAAAAGGACTTTGAACAACCGATTGCATCGTTTTCCAGCGGCTGGCAGATGCGTATTGCACTTGCAAAAGTACTCCTTGAAAAACCGGACATCATGCTCCTCGATGAACCGACAAACTATCTTGACCTGGAAGCGAGAAACTGGCTGGAGGATTTCCTTTTGTCTTTTAAAGGGGGTATTTGCATTGTTTCCCATGACCGCTTTTTCCTGGATGTAACAGTGAACAGGATCGCGGAAATATATCAGAGAAAGGTATCGTTTTACCAGGGGAATTATTCTGAATATGAAAACAAGAGATCAAAGGAAATGGAAAAAGCAATCGATACTTACACGCGGCAGCAAGAAGAGATTGCAAAGACCGAATTATTTATAAAAAGATTCAGATACAATTCATCAAAAGCAAAACTGGTCCAGAGCAGGATTTTATACCTTGAAAAACTGGACAGACTGGAAAAACCTCCCGGGGTGCAAAGAATACACTTTTCCTTTGCACAGCCCAAACGCTCCGGGGATATTGTCCTGGAAGTGAGAGACGTGAATAAATCCTATGGAACGGTACAGGCACTTAACAGGATTAACTTTACCCTTGCCCGCGGAGAACGCCTTTCGCTTGTTGGCCCCAATGGGGCGGGAAAATCCACCCTTATGCGGATACTCTCAAAGCAGGAGTCCCCGGACAATGGGACGGTTCATTATGGCTCAAATGTATCCACCGGATTCTTTTCACAGGACCAGGGAGAAGAAACATCGAAGTCTATCAGTATAATAGAAGAGCTTGAATCAATCGCGCCTACAGAGATGATCCCTCATCTGCGGCATCTTCTCGGGGCTTTCCTTTTTACAGGAGATGATATATATAAATCACTTTCCGTTTTAAGCGGGGGGGAACGAAGCAGGGTACTGCTTCTTAAACTGCTTTTAAATCCTGCAAATCTTCTTCTCCTGGATGAACCGACGAATCATCTTGATATAGAATCCAAGAATATCCTGCTGGATGCTTTAAAAGAATATACGGCAACAATAATCTTTGTGTCCCATGACCGGTATTTTATTCAACATCTGGCGACAAAGGTTCTTGAACTGGAACAGGGCCGGCCCCGTCTTTATTACGGGGATTATGATTATTATCTTTATAGAAAAAAGCAAATGCAGGGGAGTGAAGAACAGGGAAATCCCGAAAAAATAGAAGGAAAGAAAAAGGAGATAAAGAAAAACACAAAAACCCATGAAGAAGAAAAAAAGAGGAAAAACCGTCTTAAAAAATTGAAAGAAGATGAGGATGAAATCACACGCCAACTCGATGAATTGCATACTTCAGTGAAAAAACTCGAGATGCTGCTTGTTGATGAAGATGTATACCGGGACGGCGGAAAAGTGAAAGAAGTGAAAACCCGTATAGAAGAGAAAAAACAAGAGCATGATGTGTTGTTTGCCCGGTGGGAAGAAATTGAAAAAGAAATTACTCTCCTTGAATCCGGCTAAACCGAATCAGTTACACTGGTATGTTTGCAGGAAGGAAAATAGTGAAGGTTGTACCATTCCCTTCACGGGATTCCACGGTAATAGTCCCTTTATGCCGGTTGATGATTGCAATTGCTGTGGTAAGTCCCAATCCGCTGGCACCGGGTTTTGTCGTAAAATACGGTTCGAAAATCCTTTGAAGATGCTTCTCCGGTATCCCCTCTCCGTTATCGGAGACGATTATTTTTATATAATACCCTTCCCTGATATCATGTATCTCGTTTTCCTTGACATATACATTTGATACATGAATTTTAATCGTACCGCCAGCAGTAAATTCCTCTTTTGCATTAAGAATAAGGTTTTGTATTACCCTTTCAATCTGGATATTATCTGCTTCCAGGGGCCAGGGGTCATGTTGAAAGGAATAAGAACAGGTAACCGGGGATTCAGAAAGCATGATTTGCACTGTCTCTTTAATAAGCTTTTCGATATTGACTGGCTTCTTTTCCGGTTTGCTTCCTTTTGATAGAATTCTTAAACTTTCTGTTAAATCCTTTGCCCTTTTTAACGCTATTTCTGTTTCTGTGAAAATATTAAGTAATTCATTATCAATACATTCACATGTTCTTGCCACGGCTATATTTCCGCTTATAATGGTGAGTATATTGTTATAATCATGTGCAATCCCTCCTGCTAAAAGGGCAAGGGCATTAAGTTTCACACTTTCTGCCGGATTCCTTTCCTTTTCCATATATTCAGGGTTTGCATAAAGTATAAAAATAATCCCTGTTATTGCACCTTTTTCATTCATAATCGGACAGGCAGTGTATTCAATTTCTTTTTCCTGTCCGTTTTTTATCTGAATACAACCGCTCAAAATCGCAATCTTGATTACTTTTTTATTTATTAACTCTATAACATGTTGCTTTAGAGAAACGTGATGATCTTGATTATCTTTCCTGCGCACAAGGGAAAGAACATCATCAACTGGTCTTCCTGATGCCCTTCCGGGCTGCCAGCCGGTCATTTCGGATGCAATTTTATTCATCGTTACTATCCGACCATTACAATCTGTGGTAATAATGCCATTTCCACGGGAAGTAAGTGATAGATGATTATATTTTTCTTCCCCACCATTTAATAAAAAATTCTTCCGAAGCCTGGTTATTTTCTGTAATAATTGTTCTTTTGTATCTTTTTTATTCATATCATCGTTATATGGGGTCAACGCTTCTTAAATTCCTCTCTATCCTTTTAAATTAATATAACTAAATTCTAAGTGAGGAGTGAATCTTTTTCAATGATATTTTTCTATTTCTGTATAGGAATTTTGATTCTTTAATAGAGAAACGATAAATTACATAAATTTCCACTGTTCATCCTGCTTTACAAATGACTTTCAGGAGTATTATAATCACTTTATAGATAACTCATCAGGAGAGGAGAAACAAGTATGAGTGAGCAGACTGAAAAGAAAAAAAAGGGATTTAGTTTAAAGTATAATTCACCGGTCATTCTGTCATTTGCCCTGTTCTGTTCAGCAATCATGCTGCTGGATAATATTTTCGGTGGAGTATTGATGCAATATTTTTTCTCTGTACAGGGAAATACCGTGCCGTTTCGTCTTTTTTCCTTTGATCTGATAAGACTTTTTACCCATGCCGCAGGACATGCAAACTGGATGCATCTTGTCGGAAATTTTTCATTTATACTGCTATTAGGTCCGATTCTGGAAGAACGGTATGGTTCCGGTCTTATGTTACTGCTGCTGCTTGGAACAGCATTAGCCACAGGTATTTTAAACCGGATATTTTTCTCCACAGGACTTCTTGGTGCCAGCGGGATTGTCTTTATGCTTATATTATTAGTATCTTTTACCAATGTGAAAAAAGGAGAAATTCCCCTTACTTTTGTACTCATTCTCCTTCTTTACCTGGGCCAGGAATTCTACAGGATGTTTTTTGAACATAATAATATCTCCGAGATGGCACATATTATCGGGGGAATATGCGGTGGAATATTCGGATTTATACTTGGAAGCGGAAAAGAAAGCGGAAAATCTGTTGAAGAGTCTATATCATAGAAAAAAAGAAGATTATTTTCCCTGTTAGAGTTGTTGGCATAGCCAAAACTGTTTAGAAATAGTCCATAACATAAGGAATGTATATGTTTAACAAATTAGCAGGAATAGAAGAAAGATATAACCAGCTTCAAAAGATGCTCGAAAACCCGGATATTATGAAGGACCAGAAGAAATACAAAGAAATAAGGCAGGAATTATCACATAAGGGAGATATTTTAAGAGAGTATGAAAAATATAAATCCATTGAACGGGAAATAAAAGCTTCAAAGGAGCTTGCGGAAGAGAGTTCGGAGAGTGAGATAAGAGAACTTGCAAGGGAAGAGTTGAAAGAGTTGAACAGAAAAAAGGAAAAAATCGTGCAGCAGCTTAAATACCTGCTTATTCCAAAGGATCCGATGAATCTTAAAAATATCATTATGGAAATACGTGCCGGTACAGGGGGGGAGGAAGCTGCTCTTTTTGTTGCTGATTTGTACCGGATGTACACCCGTTATGCAGAAACAATCGGGTGGAAAATAGAGATACTCTCCTCGCATCAGACCGGAATCGGGGGATTCAAGGAAATTATCTTTTCTGTAACAGGGAAGAACGTTTATGCGGACATGAGGTATGAAAGCGGGGTGCACAGGGTTCAACGTGTACCGGTAACAGAATCCGGAGGAAGAATTCATACCTCTGCGGTTACTGTTGCAGTTCTCCCGGAAGCAGAAGAAACTGATATCATAATCAATCCGGAAGATTTAAGGGTTGATGTGTTCAGATCATCAGGACCGGGTGGACAGAGTGTGAATACCACTGATTCAGCCGTCCGGATAACCCATATTCCTTCAGGGCTGGTAGTCATCTGCCAGGATGAAAAATCCCAGCATAAAAACAAGGCAAAAGCACTCCGTGTTCTCCGGGCCCGTCTTTATGAAGCAGAAGAAAGAAAAAAACATGAACAGAGGGCAAAGGACCGGAAAAGTCAGGTCGGTTCTGGTGATCGTTCAGAACGGATACGGACATACAATTTCCCCCAGAACCGGATTACGGATCACCGTATAAACCTTACACTCTACAAGCTTGAATATATCATGGAAGGCGATATAGAAGAAATCATCGAAGCATTAAAACTGAATGCCAGGGAGGAATTCCTGAAAACGGCAGTATCCTGATGATAAACTTTGCCTGCAGGAGAAAAGAAAAAGGAAAAAGATGACCATTCAGAGTGCACTTAAGCAGGGCCAATCGATTCTCTTTTATGCAGAGGTTGATACACCAATGCTTGACAGCACGGTTCTTCTTGCAGAGGTCCTGGGTATTACAAGGGAAACTCTTTTTGCTTCTCTTACCAACCATATTGATGAGAAGGCGTTTCATACTTTTAAAGAACTTATCGACAAACGGTGCAAGGGTATCCCGGTCTCGTATATCCGGCATAAAAAGGAATTCTACGGACTGGAGTTTTATGTTGATGAGAGGGTTCTTGTGCCCAGACCGGATACTGAAATCCTGGTAGATGTTGTCCTTTCCATCCTGGAGTATTACCCGGACATCACCACACTTCATGATGCGTGTACAGGGTCAGGATGCATCGCGATCAGTCTTAAATTTGAAAAACCCGGACTTTTTATCTCGGCCTCGGATATAAGCGGGGAAGCAGGAGAAATATTCAGCATCAATGTAAAAAATCTTTTAGATAGTGTTATTCCTTTTTACCGTTCAAACCTTCTTCGTGATATAAACGGGAAATTCGATATTATTATGGCAAATCCCCCCTATCTGTCGGGTAAGGAAGTGGAAGATATGAAAAAAATCGGCTGGCCTGAACCGGAATCTGCACTCCGCGGGGGAAGGGACGGGATTGCTCTTTCCGAATTACTTATTCATGAAGCTTCGATGAAAATAAATCCCGGGGGTTTTCTGGTAATGGAGTCTTCACCAGCACATATGAGTGTACTGCACCGTATAATGACCACCTGTGGTTTTACCGGTATTTCCATTGTAAAGGATCTCGGGGCAAGGGACCGTGTTATAACCGGGAGGATGCCGTGGAAGAGGTGACAACATTTCTCGAGGAGTTTGCCGGACTGCTTGTCATGTATACGGACGAGGAAAAAGGGGATATTATGAGTGCTGCCAGGTGGGCAGAGGGCCTTCATCATAATCAGAAAAGGGCAAGCGGCGAACCTTATTTTATCCATCCCTTAAATGTCGCCAAAATACTCATCAATATGAAACTCGATTATAAATCGATTATCGCCGCATTGCTTCATGATGTACTTGAAGATACAGAGGTAACCCGGGGTGAACTCCGTAAAGAGTTCGGCAAGGATGTACTCCTCCTGGTGGATGGGGTGACAAAAATATCCGGCTTAAGGGCAAAGAACAAGACAGTCCAGGCAGCGGAAACGATACGCAAAATGCTTTTTGCCATGGTCAAGGATATCCGTGTTATTCTGATAAAACTCGCAGACAAACTTCACAATATGAG
Organism: Spirochaetales bacterium; assembly: GCA_016935735.1. Classification (GTDB taxonomy): domain Bacteria; phylum Spirochaetota; class Spirochaetia; order SZUA-6; family JAFGRV01; genus JAFGRV01. The sequence goes on from JAFGQK010000322.1 coordinate 29,591, forward strand.
AACCCTGGAATACCTCGATGTTTCAAAAAGAAAGAGTATCGCCCAGGAATGTCTTGATATCTATGCCCCGTTAGCAGCCCGGCTGGGAATATCCTGGCTTAAGGACGAACTCGAGGATCTTTGCCTGAAGCATCTTAATCCCCAGGTGTACCAGCAGATAAAGAAGTTTGTCTCGGGAAAAAAGAGTGAACGTGCCGGGTACCTGGAAAGGGTGAAGAACGATATTTACAATGCAGCAAAGGAAGAAGGGATTACCATAAGCATAACGACACGGGCGAAGCATTTCTATTCAATTTATTACAAATCGAAAAAAAAGGGGAAAAAACTGGAAGAGATATACGACCTGCTGGGAATCCGGATACTCTGTGAAACACCGGCGGAATGTTATACGATTCTGGGGCTTGTTCATAAATTATGGATGCCGATTTCCGGCAGGTTCAAGGATTATATTGCAATGCCCAAATCCAACAGGTATCAGAGTCTTCACACGACCGTTATGTGTTACGATGGCAAACTCATAGAAATCCAGATCCGGACTCATGGGATGAATCGGACTGCGGAATACGGGATCGCGGCGCACTGGCTATATAAAAAAGGTTTTTCCAGGGAACACTTGAGGATCGAGGACATTCCCATTATCAATAAACTCAAAACCTGGGATGGAGAAAATCTGGCAACCAGTGAATTCCTCAAGGAGATCAAACAGGAGTTATTGAAGGATTCGATTTATGTATTTACTCCCAAAGGAGATGCTATTGAACTTCCCAGGGGGGCATCGGCAATCGATTTTGCCTATCATATACACACGGAAGTGGGACATCATTGCAGTTCGGCAAAAGCGGACGGGGTGATAATCACCTTGCGAAAGGAACTTAAAAACGCACAGATCATAGAGATCCTCACATCCCAGAATGCCAGGCCACATCTTAACTGGCTTATATATGCAAAAACATCACGGGCGCGTTCGAAAATAAGGCACTGGTTGAATCAGTATGATCCGGGGCTTATTATTGAGCAGAACATTATTGCCAGAAAACGGTTGCAAACCGGAAAACACCCGGATATAAAGAGAAACAAGCACCAGATCATTACCAGGCAGTTTTTTGATAAAAACAGGATGGGGATTGTCATTGATAATGAACGCAACCTTCTTATAAGGTTTGCAAAATGCTGCAATGCCACTCCCGGCGATAATATTATCGGGTATGTGTCCAGGGGACGGGGTATTACCATTCATAAAAAGCATTGCCCCAACCTTCGTTTTATAAAAGACATTGAAAGCCGGCTGATCGATGTTGAATGGGAGACGTTCAGTTCAAAAGCGACAGGCGGATTTAAAGTAATTGCCCGGGCAGGAACAGACATATTTTCCGGGATCGAGGGGGCAATAAAGAAGTACAATGGCCACCTGCTTGAAGGAAGACTTGAAGAAAAGGATTTTGATACCATTACTGCTTATTTTACCATCGAGATTGATAAAAAAGAAGATTTTAAAAAGGTGTTAAGAAGCATCCGTGCTGTTCCCACGATCATCAATGTACAGATAAAACAGGTAAGTGAACAGGAATAAACAGGTGAAGCAGGATAAAGAGCAGTACAACTATACCGAATGCACGATCAACAATCCTTTTGAGTCAGCCCCTGTTTATTATGTACAATCAACCACCTCCACGATGGATGACGCAAGACTTTTAACTCAAAACGGCGCTGTTCATGGGACAGTGGTGTGCACCGGATACCAGGCAAAAGGCAGGGGCCGGTCCAGTGAACGGGAATGGATATCCGCACCGGGGGAAAACCTCCTCTTTACCCTGGTGTTAAAAAAGAACGCACTCACGTTCCTTTTCCCATGCCTGCCTGTCATGACCGGGCTTGTCATCTGTCTTGTCTGCGAGGAACAATTCGGTTTCTCCCCGTCAATCAAATGGCCGAATGATATTCTTTTCAAGGGGAAAAAGCTCGCGGGTATTTTATGTGAGGCAGATAATGATACGATTCTGTGCGGGATCGGGATAAATTGCAACCAGGTATGTTTCCCGGATTATCTTGAAAAGAAAGCAACGTCCTTCTGTATAATAACAGGGAAAAAAACAGACATTCTCGGATTATGTGAATCGATCCTGTCGATGATGAAAAGGGTTTTTTCCCGTATCGATTCAGGTGGCGGGTCTTATTGGCAGGCAGAAACAGAGAAACGACTCTACAGGAAGGGAGATACCATAAGAATATGCTTCCCGGGAAATGATAAAAAGAATACTATTCCATTACAGGGTGCCCTATATGGTATTGATCCTGATGGTGCCCTGCTCGTTCTTGAACAGGGAGCAGCAACACCGGTGCGTGTTATTGCCGGTGAAATTGAATTTATTTAAACAGGAGCATGGAAGAACGAAATAATTACTCTATTCCGATTCTCTCGAAAATTTATACACCTACACCAGAAGGTCTTTAGAGGGGTTTCGAAAACCCCTCTTTTTCTTTATAAATCTTACCGTTTATTTCATAATCTTAATACCCCATACACAGAAAAATGTATAAGAATATGATTATATTTCCGATAATAGGGATAATGGTATTGAAAAAAATAGACTCGGATTATACATTTTACATAAAGTGAAAGGGTAGTTAATGCAGGAGTCTTATTCATTAAGCGGAATCTCAATTCTCACCTCCGGCTCTTTTCTGGAGAAATCGAGTATAAAGATTAATCAATCGGAAATACAGGATATTGGTACGGTATCGGACAAGGATATCAAGGTTAAAGGAGAGGCATACCTGTATCCTGCCATTATTAATGTACACGATCATTTCAGGGGGAATTATCTTCCCAAAGTTGGGCCAAAGGAAGGTACATTTTATTTAAACTGGTCATACTGGGATAATGATTTGAAATCGGCACCGGTGTATGAAGAACGGGAAAAGAATACCGTGGAGGATCTCTATGCTTTGAGTATGTATAAAAATATTTTTGCTGGTGTTGTTACGGTCAATGATCATTACCCCCATAATAAAAACAATAAATATGTCACAAAAATGCCTATACGGGTTGTAACGGATTATACCCTTGTTCATGCGATCTCTTCTTTAAGCTTGAATTGGGGTGATCCGATAGAGGTCGAACACAAAAAGGCTATAGATAATAACTTTCCCTTTATCACTCACTGTGCAGAAGGATTTGATAAAGAAACCCAGGCTGCAGTCAAAACACTGGAAAAGGTCAAATGCCTGGATGATCATGATGTGCTTGTTCATTGTATAGGTTTTTCTGATGAAGATATAAAAAAAGTGCAAAAGGTTGGCGCGACAATTGTCTGGTGCCCCGGTTCAAATATGTATATGTTTAATGTAACCTGTAAAATAAGAAAAATTTTAGAAGCAAAAATAAATGTCTGTATCGGTACCGATTCCACTCATTCAGGAACAGCGAATATTCTTGAAGAAATAAGATGGGCCAGGGAAGTGTATAAAAGGATGTATCATGAGGAAATAAGCCCGGAAACCCTTTTTAAGCTTGTTACCATAAATCCGGCCCGTGCGTTCAGAATGCAGCATAAGATCGGTAGTATCGAGATTGGAAAACTCGCCGATCTATTACTCATTAAACCCGGGGATAAAGATCCATATAACGCAATAGTGAATCTTCAGATGGAGGATATTGAATTACTCACCTGTAACGGGAATCCTGTTTATGGTGCACGGGAATATGAAGAGTTATTCAAGCTTCGTGATGTTGAATACACAAAAATAAAAGTAAGAAACAGGGATAAACTCATAATCGGCGATCCTGTACGGTTAATGAGCCGGATAAGAAAAGCAGTCGGATATAAAAAAACCTTTGATTTTATACCTCTGGATGATTAGTCTTTAATGGTAAGGAGTAAAAAAAGAGGTGTCGCCAAAATCAATTACGTACAAACCCAATTCCATTATTTATTTCAAAGGCGACATAGCAGACAGGATTTTTATTCTCAATAATGGAAAGGTAAGCCTTAATTATATCAATATCGAAACAGGCCAGGAATTACATGAATTCATAAAAACAGGAGAGTTCTTCGGGGTAAAATCCGCACTTGGGCGGTATCCGAGGGAAGAAACAGCGCTTGTATTGCTGGATTCGAATGTTATTGCTTTTACTATTGATGAGTTTGAGCAGCTTGTCTCAAAAAATACAAGAGTCATCATAAAAATGCTCAAAGTCTTTTCAAACCAGTTAAGAAGAATCCACAAGCAGGTGCAGAATCTGCTGTATAAGGATGATCAGATAAATTCCGAGACCGGTTTATACAGGATCGGTCTTTATTATTTCAAGTCCAAAAAATATAGCCAGGCATTATATGTTTTTCACCGCTACCTCGTCTATTATCCCTCGGGCAAATATTCGGAGGATGTCACAACACACATTCATACAGCAGAGGATTATCTGCAGAAATATGGACAGGGCAAAGGTCCTGTCGTAACGATCAATGATACACCGCAGGAAGTAGATAAACCTCAAAAGTCCAGGGAACTGTCAGGGATCGGGAAGGAGTATTACAATGGTATTAATCTTATGGGGGAGGAAAAGTATGAGGAAGCATCTGAGGTATTTAAAAAGATAATCCAGTCGAATGTAGATGAGGAATATTCATTAAAATCCCGGTTTGAGATCGGGAAGTGTCTCTATTATATGAATAATTATGATCACTGTATAAAAATGTTTACCGTACTTCTTCAAAAATATCCGAAGCATCCGGACTTGAGCGAAGCCCTTTTCTTTATTGCACAAAGCCACCAGAAAAAAGGAAATAATGACAGGGCGGTGAGTATTTACAGGAAAGTTCTTTCACTTACCCCGGAGACTGATTCAATATACAGAAGGGCAATGAAAGAATTAAGGGAATTGGAAAGGAAATAACCTCTATGATGAATATAAGCGATTCCCTCCTGAAACGATTCGGTAAAACATACAAAGACCAGGACATCATCTTTTGTGAGTATGAACCGGGGGACACCTGTTATCTTATCAATTCGGGCAAAGTCCAGATCGTTAAAATTATGGGCGATATAGAAAAAACCATCGATGTCCTGGAACCGGGCGAAATTTTCGGTGAAATGGCAATTCTGGAAGAAGCACCACGGTCTGCCAGTGCTATTGCACTTGGAAAAGTGGAGGCTCTTGAGTTTAACCGGGAAAACTTTCAAATACTTATGCAGGGTAACCCTCAAATAGCATTAAAGCTTTTAAAGCTTTTTACCAAAAGGATTTATGATCAAAAGCGTCGATTTATGATTCTTACCCTGGAAGAGATTGATGCAAAGATTGCCGATGTATTTCTTATGCTCGGGGAAAAGGAACCCCCACACCCTGCAGATTCAGATGAAGTGGAAATAAATGCAACGATTGATGATATTGCACACTGGGCCGGATTACCGCCGGCAGAATGCAGAAAGGTGATTGAACATTTCCAGAGACAACAGCGGATAGATATCAAACAAAATAAGATTATTATTCACAACATGAATGATTTTACACGGTATGTCAATTCGAAACGCAAACAGCTGGATAATAACTGATTGCTTATGGCCGGTATAAAACGACAATGACACGGATAACGTTGATTATGCCTTCTATATAACGCAAAATATACACTATTTCCAACTCCGGAAAGAGAAGAAATATCTGCAATCAAAGGTATTATAGTCAATGTCTATATAATAGATTTGAAAATCCATTCTAAAATAATTAAAATAAGACAGGAGAGGTTATTCTATGAGTATTAAAGAAATATTCTTAAAAGTACGTCACTTTTTTGTGGGTAAATTTTCAACTCAATCCATGGAAATACAAAAAAAGGCCAATATGTTGTTTTTAGTAATAATCATGAGTTTACCTGCAATTATTTTTATTTCGATTCTGCTTTTTTTTATGAAAAGCTATTATTTAGCTTTTATTATGGGTGTTAATCTATTCTTATATAGTATGGTTTTAGTTTTATTAAGAATTAAAACATATATTACTGCAAGTAATACCTATATATTATCTACTTTTATTCTGGCAAATATCATTATTTTTTTCCTTCCCTATGCTATTAATTATATTATTACCCTTTATGCAGCATTGATGAGTATAATGTTTATTAGCTCTTCCCTGCTGGGAAACAGGATATATCAACTTATCATTATGCTTGTACTTTCGATAATGATGCTGGGAGTACTGCTCATCCTTAATTTACCGGAATTAAACAATAAGTCATTCCTGCCTTTTGGCTTATCTTTCATAATTATCTGCCTGACCAATGGTCTTGTTCTTCTGATCAAGAATATTACCAGTGAACTGATGATGATTGCAGAAAAAGAAGCCAGAATTAATAAAGACAGGTATCTTAAATTGGAAAACCTGGTTGTGGAATTACAAAAAGGTAAAAATATCGGTAATGATATTATTAATTTCACTAAAAAAACTATAGAGGTGATCAACAACCTGAAAGTGAACTTTACAGACATTAAAAATCAATCAATACAACTCAATGAAAAATTAAAAATAGTGGTAAACAGCAATAAAGAAATATTAAATTCCACAATAAACGGGAAAATAGAAATAGAAAGCCAGAACGCCGCTGTTTATGAATCATCAGGCGCAGTGGAAGAAATCACGAATCTGATTATGAACATAGCCAGGGTAACAGGGGAAAAGAATAAGGCAGTCAAAGCATTAACCGACATTACGAAAACTGTAGAAGAAAAAATGACTACAGCCAATCAAGCCAATATAACGGTAAAACAATCAACTTCCAATATCAAGGATATAAATGAGGTAATATACAGTATTGCCCAGCAGACCGATATCCTGGCCATGAATGCTGCCATCGAAGCAGCACACGCGGGGAGTACTGGCAAAGGTTTTACAATTGTTGCAGATGAAATCAGAAAATTGTCCGAAAATACAGATATCAATTCCAAAAATATTAAAAAAACAGTGAACAGGATTATCAAGGATATTGAAATATCTTCAGATGCAAATAATGAGGCAAGTGTTCTCTTTACCTCCATTCAGAAGGAAATTCAGGCATTTCTTGATATGTTGCAGGAAATAACCAATGGTATGACTGAGTTGTCAAGAGGGAGCGATAAAATTATGCAGGCCATAGTTAATTTACGTGAAAATACCTCGAAAACGACCCAGTCCATTACCACCATAGAGGATATGATAAAAGAGAGCAGGGCTGTCATTACTAATATTGAGAGTTTTTCCAATAAGATTGCAGAATCAATGGAGAACGCCGTGTCAGAATTCGTAAAAATCCTGACAAATACGGAAAATCTGAATACTATTGGAATGGAAAATATCAACCAGATCAATGTATTGAATGAAAAACTCACAGCAATTACCGGCAGTTGAGTAAAAGACCACCTGCAGAGCAGGTGACTTTTTCTAAATTAAAAGAATCTATCCGTACTGCCGAATACGACATTTATCAAGTTCTCTATCTGTTGCCAGAACCAGGATTTTTGCTTCTGGGTACTTGTTTTCTGTCAGTGTTCAACACCATCAGGCAGTACAGTCTTGCGAATTGTGGAATCCTCCGTATAAGCAGGAATAAGTAACAGAAAGGTGAAATAAAATCATCAATTTCATGCTTTTATTGAACAACCACCTAATTGGTTTTACTTTCAAGATTTGGGTGCATATTCCCGATTAAAAAGCCTACGAATGATTAAAAATAATTTAGTGTAATAAAATCTTTGCAATACTTATCACCCACCAGCATTTTCTGCTATGTCATTAATATTATAAGTTTGTCTATTTCCTGCATAGTCGATAGCCTGAATAATAATTCCCTGTTTTACTTGTAACTTCTCAAAAAGATGTGGATTTGTAGTATAAGGCTTCCAGACAGTACCCCCATCAATGGAATATTCAATCGACTCTACTTTACTTATTTTATCAGTAACCGTAATATCTAATAAAAAATAGAAATCGTTATTAAAATCTTTTTTGCTTATCGTTATAACAGGAAGTTCATTATCAAAATCAAATTTTCTCTTCACTTCTTTTCCTTTACGGCCACAACTATCTATTACATCGCAAATATTTATCTACTTCACCCCGCTTACATCTATCTCCACTTTCCTGCCATTGCGGTAAAACGCTATTTCGCTTATTGCTGTATCATTATCCTTACCAGACAGGTACACATCGGTAATTTCAAATGTTATGCTGGAAAACTGTATTTCCGAGGGAAGCTTCATTTCCTGCATCTTCATCTCATCCTTGAAATAGAAAACCTGG
>JAFGQK010000323.1 GCA_016935735.1 Spirochaetales bacterium
GACTGGGGGGAGCAGCGGGATAGCCGGTATGAGTATGTGTCTCCCGACCCGAATGAAAAGCGGGTGCATGCACATGCATACCTGCCCAAGAATCTGTACAGGAAGTTGAAGTTGATTCACCATGATTTGAATTTTTTTAGTATGGGGCAGATTGTACGGTTTTTTATAGTGGCGTTTTTTAAACTGGTAGATGAGTATAAAGAGGATGTCTTGAAGGAATTGGAACGGATGTATAAAGAATGGAAAAAAGAAGCCAGGGATAGCCGTCTAATGCTGCGTCAGTATATGCGACAATTAAGGATAGTTGTACAACATTTGCGCCCGGGGAAAAGGATAATCACTGTTTACGATCATCATTTTATGCCATTCTGGCGGTTAAGACTTTAAAAACGTCAAAAACCGCACAAATCCTTAAAAACCAAACAACACTCTATCTCTGTATCACGTTCAGACCTTGTGCAACGGTAAAAAAAGCTCATAACATAGCATTTCAATTGCATGAGATCGGTACGTGTAAATTCCAATCATTTTTCAAATTTGCACATTGAACGAATAATGTTATAATTCTTCTTCTGTGTGTTTTAGTGTCTTCGGTAGTTCTTTATCTTTTTGTCAGGGGTTTTGCCCGATATCGAATTCCCACCCAATTACTGGGGTGGAAGTCTGAAATCGGGTTTTTTTCTCTATAAAAATATCGATCGTTGGTATGTGAAAGTTATTTCCCAATCAGATTTCTGGAACCACAGATAGACTCACATGCACACAGCTATATCTGAAACAACTTTTTTATATCCACGTTTTTCAATAGCCGGTAATGGAGATAAAGAAACAGTCCTCCAATAAGAACGAGGGGAACCAGGACGGCAAGGGACCAGGAAAGCATTATTTTTCCTTTAAATCCGAAATCAAGAATTCCTTCAAGACATATAACGATGATTGCAGAGCCGAACATAATAAAAGAAGCAATATTCAAACCCTTCTTTTTTACTTTTCTGCTTATAATAACAATCAGGGTTGTAACAAGAATAAGTACCACGGATATGGGGAGTGCGATAATATGATACCAGTCAAATGAAAGATCATAAATAAAATCGATAAAACCGATAAATGCCATAATTGAGAGTACTGCCAGTATGGTGATAAGGAGCGGCCTTTTTATCAGAAACACCGGGATTGTAATTAATAACCAGGCAAAAAAAATGGAAGTCATGGGATACCACGCCCATGAAAAGGTGAATTCAAGGATAAAATTGGTAAGAACAACAATTAAAAACGCTGTGAGAAGCAGACTGCTTATAATTTCCCAGACAAAAAAACGGGTAACTTTTTTATCGGCATCTACCATCGGTTTATCCGGATACGCAGCCGTTTCTGATTCCGGTTTGACATCCACATCATCCAATGGTGTTGAACATAATGGACATACTTCCATGTATGATTCAACTTCAACCTTGCACTCTCTGCAAAAAGGCATTTTCTCTTCCTTTCTCCCTGCTTTTATTTAATTTTAATCCTTACTCCCCAATTTGCAAGCTTTCGGAAAAACAGCTTTTCAATATCCGGTTCCTCATGTACTCTTCCAAAATCAATATAAAGCTTATCCATATAGCCAAGCATGCACAGACACATTGTTCCGTCCTTATTCGGGGTCAGGAAAAAATGGAATGCCTCCACTTCCTTTTCCATTGCAGCCGGGATATCGATTTTTCCAAGGTTGGAAAATACTGCATTATTTACACTGGAATAAAAAAAAGTATAAACAATTCGGAGTAAAATTTTTTTTAAGAATAATGGAGTGACCCTTAGCAGGGGATGCAGTTCCGCACGGACATTCCGTGTAATCTGTTTATTGATGAATTTATCATTTATTTCACTTTTCATGTAATGGTACACCGACTTTATAATATCGTCAAAGCTGTATCTTCCCAGGCGGGGGTCGATTTCAGGGTTCACATATAATGTAAAATTGCGCATGGTGGATGTTTCATATATGTTTCTAAGATTGACAGGAACCAGGATACGGATAGGTCTGACTTTTCTTCTTCTACCCGGGGGCGGTATGCTAAAAAGAATGTCCTGCATGGACTCGAGTAATACCGCAGTCAATAATTCGGTTATACTGATTTTCATCTTCTTAGATACAGTGATAACATCTTCTAAAGAAAGCTCGGCGCGGGTCCTTATATAGGGTTTATCGGGTTTTATTCTATAGGGGAATTTAAATACCTTTGACTGCTTTGTTGGTGAGGGGGTAGCTTCTTTATAATACCTTTTATAAGCATCTTCATATTCCATAAGGTCCGGGGTCTGATCCGGTCTATAAATGGTTTCTGACTCCGGAATTTTGATTCCTTTGTACCGCAGATATTCCGCAACCAGGGATTTTAAAAAAACAAGTCCCCCTGTGCCGTCGGTAATGCTGTGGTGGAATTCCACCGCAACAACATTTGCATGCGCCCTTACCCTGTACGGGAATATCCCTCTTTTTGTCACCGGCATCACTTCACAGGGATACGTTGAATCGGCAATAATCCGGGGTTTTAATAAATTTGTATTCCAGTAGTGCCAGAATACCCCGGGTAACAGATTTACCCGGTAATAAGGAAACCTTTCTATTATATTGTCCAGTGCAAGCTGGAGTCTATTTATATTTACCGGGTGCTTCAAGACCGCTTCAAGCCTGAATATACAGGGATTTCTGGCAGATGTGACAAGACTATACAGGGTCGCCGCATTATCAAGTCTGTACCACTCCCGGATTAAATTTGTTTTCCCACTATCAGGCATTGCTATAAAATAACTTTATTATATGTTTTTGTAAATACCCGCACACAATAATTCTCAATTGTGGAGCCGGCTCCACAATTGAATAATTCTATACTATGAGAAAGGAATATGGAAAGGGCTAATGCCGGTCTATTTTGTACCTTGTAAAAACTACCATCGTGGGGGCTGTCTAAAAAGCCTGCGTTTCACACCTGTCTGAAACAGTAAAAAATTTTTTTTTACTTAAAAAAGCAATGCAGGAAGGAACTTTGCCCCTTTAATAAATATGACAATACAGTGTTGGCATGAAAGGAGTATTATATGAATGA
>JAFGQK010000324.1 GCA_016935735.1 Spirochaetales bacterium
GTATACACGGCATTCAGGTTTTTCAAAGAAGAATTTGTATTCTTATTACCCAACATTCTCAAAAGATTTAAATTGCTAATAAAAAAGTAATGAATACGATAATGATAAATGTTTTCATATAATAACGAAGCATCTTGAAAATGATCCTATTAAAGAAAAAAAAGCAATAATACTTAAAATAATTGATTATATTTCCGGAATGACGGATAATCATATTATGGATATATATTATGTTGCACTTGCATTATTTGGCAGTAAACATGAGATGGATTTTAGATTAATCTAAGAAAATTTAATATTTATACTTATTCAGCATTTAAAATTAAACCATATTGTATTTTCAGTATATGGATAACCCTTTGGACTTGATTGTTATCTATGGGATAGATGAATTTTTGAATTCTTCCCTTATTTTCTCAATACAATATTTTTTTATTTCTGATAACAATTTTCTAACACAATATAGATAAAATATAGGTATTATTTTCGTTTTGTGTTTATGCATGTGTTGGATTGTTGATTGTTGATTGTTGGATTCCCCTTCTATTTCGTTTTTTTAAGATAACCTTCTACCAGGCACTCCAGGTGTGGAAATTTTTCTTTTATTTTCATATCGCATGTAATTACTTTTGTATTTCTTTACTCCACAAGTGTTATAAATAACATATCAAAGGCAGAGTGGTTACTGATAAATCTATTGCAAGAAATTTTCTTATATTTACCGATTTCAAATATACATATAAAACAGAATTACTTGTAATTTCTTTCAGAAATTGTATTGGATTTTGTGAAATAAAACTCCACCGGATGTTTTGATTATATTCACACTCTTTGCATTTATCCCGGCTGCTTGAGAAATCCTTTTCTTGTATAATCAGGATAATGGTTTATAATATAGTGTAAAATGATAAGATTAAAAGGATAAAGAGAATGGTAGATAAAGATATTCGACTTAAACTGACAAGTTCTGGAATCACAACCCAAAGCGGCAGGAAGGTTCTGCTACGGGGTGTGGGAATCGGCGGATGCCTGAACATGGAAAACTTTATTACCGGGTATCCGGGAACTGAATCGGCACACAGATCGGCAATTCGTAATGTTGTTGGTGAAGAAAAGTACAACATTCTTTTTTTAAGCCTGATTAACAACTTTTTTAATGAAGGTGATGCATCGTTTCTTAAATCACATAAGCTTAATCTTGTCCGTATCTTGCCAGGTATCGGAACCCAGAATGGACCTTTAAAAGGCGGTTTTGCATAAACCACCCAATTTTCAGCTACATGGGTATAGATGGCAGTTGCCCGAAGGGAGTCATGGCCTAATAGTTGTTGTATTACCCTGATATTCACACCATCTTCCAACAGGTGTGTTGCAAAGGAATGGCGTAAGGTGTGAGGGGTAATATGTTTATCGATATGAGCACGCAAAGATTTACTGACAATTATATTAGCAGGAGGTGCAAAAAAAATATTGACCAGCGACAATTACCTATCATATTATTTTAGAAAGAATCAACAGCCATTTGATGTTATTACCAATTATAAACAAGATGAAGCTGAAAAAATATTAAAAAATGATGAGTTTTGGCGTTCTGATGGAACATATTTTCTTCACCGTAAAAAACATGAGAAAATTATTAGACATAAGTTTATACTAAAAGGATTTTCTCCTAAAAGGGAATGGCCTATTTATGCAATTCTTGGAGAATCACCAGTAGGTCCACACGATTTGGAAAATGAATACTTTTATAAAATAAAAATACCACTTGAAGTATTTTCAGAAAATGATATTTCCTTCACTTATCCAGATAGTCTATATGAGGTACCAGGAGATGATTTGGGGAAACTCTATCTAGAACGAAGTACAAACCCTGTAGTTTATTCAATTCATGATTTAAAAAATGTTATAGAAGAATATAAAGTGTATGAATACAATAATCATTATATTGAAGCACAAATATGGAATGAGGATAATATAAAACACTTGCGTGACAAAAAGTATTGGGTTAAGTGTATTAAAAGAAATTTATGATACCTTTAGCCACTACCTAACAGGTAAAAATCCCAATACAAAAAAATACCATTGTGGAGGAGTTGATACCATGAATATTTTTTCTAAAGCTACTCTGTTACTCTTTTTTCCCCTGTTTCTTTCAACACCCGCACTCTATCCGGGAGACGAAGCTACCGAATCGATTATTACAGAAATAGACAAAAAATATGATACTTTTAAAAGCCAGGTTGAAATCCTTACTTCGTCCCCGGGATACAGTACAATTGTATTAATGAACAAAGCGGTAAGTGAATTACAGAAGTATTTAAAGTCATTGACACCGGGGCAAGAACAGCAGGCGATGACAATGCTGCTCCAAAAAGGCTATTTCATTTCCCGGGAAGATGCTGAACCGGTAAATTATCCCCTTTTCATCCTCCTTTACCTGTGTGGAAAAGGATATTTTACGCCGGGGGATGAAATTACATTCGCCCTCTCTTTTGCCAACAGTTATATTTATTCTTTTGCAGATACAGCAACCCGCAGGATAATACTTTCGGATTGTGAGAAACATTATCATTTTTACAAAGATATTATCGCATGGCAGATAAAAAGCACAGGTATACCATGGAGTCTTGATAAAGCGAGGCTTATTCCAAAGATATTATGGTGCGACAGGTCGATTTTTTTCTCCTGTATGGGGATTTATCTGTGGAAATACCGGGAGCTGGAGAAACATCTTACCCTGGATGCATATAAAGAATACATTGATGATATTGATGTTCTCCGGGAGCTTCATGCCATCATAAAAGAAAAAAATATCGCTACAAAGAATATAAAAAACACAGCATCCGGGATAGAGGAATTTGTTCATGCGAACAGATTCTATGGCGGGGTATGGTACTATTATCATTCCGGGTTTGATACATCGGATAAGGAACTTATAAAAGCGGAAAAGCGTGCAAAGGAAGTAATAAAAGCACCCGGCGGTGAATATACCTGGAATGAAATGTTCTGGATAAACGGTCAGTACAGGAGGTGTTATAAGAAATACGGGGAATTCGTGGGCCAGTGCGATGTAACAACAGTGATACAGGCCGCATTCTACCGGGCGGCAGGGATAGTGCCTTTGGTCACCCACTGGATATCCAGAACATGGAAACCCCATTTGAGTCATGTCGCGCCTGCTTTTTATGATCCTGTATTCAGGCGGTGGCGGTTTTATCAAATGCCGGATTATTCCCGGATAAAAAAAGAAGAGTTACCGGAAATAAAGGATATGTATTTTCAGATTGTAAAGCCGGTCTGGCATCCCTGGGTGCCTGAAGAGTTTGTTGATATTCATCATCATTCTCACTTCCAGGGCGAAAAATCATACGCGGATGAAATTATCAATTTTCAGAAAATGGGGATGGACGGTCTTCATTATGAAAAACTCTTTATAACGAATAAAACCATGACAGAAGGACTCCTCTTTTCACAGGAGACAGCACCCCGGGTGCTTAAAGATACGGATAATGACACCCTCCCGGACCAGCTTGAAAAGGCAATCGGGACCGATCCTGCCAGAATTGATACGGACGAGGACAGTGCATCGGATAGTTATGAATACAATACCGGCACAAACCCCTGTTCAGGTTCTTCAAAGCTCGATGACCTCATCTCTATTGACGGATTTTCCTGCGATTTGAACAACCCATTGTATGCGGAAATTACGGATGAAAAAGGCGATGCAACAGGCGATATAGACATCTCCACATTACACATGTTTATGAAAAATGGTTTTTTATATATGGCTTTAGAATATGAAATAAGAAAGGGCGGCTCCCCTGCCCGGTGCTTTATCAATATCGATAATAACAGGGACAATATGCCGGAGATAATTATCGGAATAAACCCGGATTCCCCGGGTGATTTCAGCAGGTTTAAAGAAAATTATGAAACCTGTGATTATTCTGTACTCACTCAAAAACCGGGATGTGAAGCCGCAATGGCAGAGATCGCGGAGTTTAAAATTTCCCCGGAAGTACTCGGGGCACAGAGGGTCAATCTCTATGCGGGTTTCTGGGGGGATAAGGGAAGTATCGACGGGATAAACATCCCTGTCGAAATGCAGCTCGGGGAAAAAGCGAAATACAAAGATAGTGATAACGATGGTGCATCGGATGCCTATGAATACAGTCATGGGACAGACTACCTTTCAGGGGAATCCAGACCCGGCGGTTTCCTGTTCATGGACGGATTAAAAGGGGACTGGAAAAATATAAACTATAGCGAAACAATTGATGAAAAAGGTGATGCACAGGGTGATATCGATATCCGTAAAGTATGCATATATTCGGAACAGGGCTTTTTGTACCTTTTTGTGGAATATGACAGAAAAAAAGGAGGCAAACCTGCCAGGTGTTTTATCAATATCGATAATAAGGGCGATGATAAGCCGGAGATTAATATCGGAATAAACCCGGATTCCCCGGGTGATTTCAGCAGGTTTAAAGAAAATTACGAAACCTATGATTATGCAGTACTTACTCAAAAACCGGGATGCGAGGCCGGGATGGCAGAGATCGCGGAGTTCAAGCTGTCCGGTGAAGTTGTCGGGGCAAAGAAGGTTCATCTTTATGTCGGTTTCTGGGGAAAAGAGGAAAGCATCGATGGAGTTTATCTGCCGGATGTCGTAATAAAATAACAATGGAAAAACTTTAATCCTGTTCCTGATTATAATAATTGATTCCTAAAATAATCGCTGTCCAGTGAAAAGCGGGTGAATGAACAGAGAAGAGTACAATAAAATGATCCTTTATAGAGTGACATAAGTAATGAAGTAAATGGAAAAAACTGCATCCTTTGCTTTAAGTAAATACAATCCATAAGGGAAGTATATTGATTTGTCCAGAAATCAATGATATGAGAAAAACCATAGCCCAATTCAATTTCCGGAAGTATAGAAGAGTTATTCTTAAATGTCGTTGAACATACCAGGGAGACATCCATGGGTATTACACCAATATGATCCAGCGAGTCATTATTTGAATCAAATAAAACAGCAGGGTTATCTAAAACGACTCCCAAATCATATTTTTTATAGAAAACATGTGTATTAAAAAGATTATCCACCAGTATAACAATGTCAAGATTTTCATAGGTGAATGAGATACAGGCAGTCAATACACAATTTCCATAACTTACCCTGGGGAAAACCGGACCTTTTGCATAAACATCCAGACAGGTATTAAATCCTATAGCCCAATATGTTCCTTCTATACCAAAATCGATGCCAAGACCGGTCCCGTATCCTCCTGCAGAAAATTGATCTACCCAATAGGCAATTAAGGCGTAATCTCCATTTAATACATCCAGTAATTTCGTTAAAGATGCATAAAGAGCAATATCAATGTCTGCATGAAATAAAAGCTTGTTATTATCAATAAGCCTTGTTGGATCACCCCATCATAAATGAAAAAAAGCTTTATTTTTTGGAAAAAAAAGATCCGGATAAAGGGAAGGTTCATACTGTGCTGCATCCAGAGCAGTAAGGGATGAGAGAAAAAGAACGGAAACAGACAGGATGATAATGATTTTTTTCATTGATTACTGAATAAATCCTCCATTCGATAAAATTTCAAGCCGAGATCTGCCTTGTTTTAATGCAACACCTTTGATGGGGTAAAAAGAGGACCGGCGGAATTTACATCGTATTCCTCCCGTTCTGCTTTCTTCTGTTCCGGCCATATAAATTCCCTGTAAGGTTTTCCATCAAGATATTTCCATATCACGATGAGTGTCATTTTCAACCTGATGATGACCTGATTTATTCCCTGTGTGTATGCCTTATACGATCCCGGGTGTTCGATTTTGTATTTTTGTACAAAATCCCTGTTAACAGGCAGGCTGGAGTGTCCCAGGATTTCAGCTTCTGCTTCTATCTGGATATTATCCAGGCAAACAGCAACATTTTCATTCTTTTGTATTTGCTGGATTTTCAATGATTTGTTATCGGTCTGAAAATAAAGATACTCCCCAAGACGGATAAAACTCATAGTACGGGAGGATACGCGGTTTTCTGCTGCCGTGGAAAGGACAGCAATCTTCTTTGTTTCGACCTTGTCCAGAACATAATTCATCGCTTCTGTAAAATCAATAGTCATTCTCTTTGCCATAAAACTCCTCCTGGCAACAGGGAAACCGGGAATTGAAAAACAATCCAGGTATTGGCCTTCTTAAGATAATTCTGCCATAATAGTGCGAAAGGTAACATTTGAAAGACGATTCTTTGTCCAGAAAAAGGAAATAACCGCACCGGCGAGATTGCCAATAACCACACTGTAAAATATACCTTCCATATGCATATGAAAGAAATAGATAAATATGTATGACAGAGGTATGGTGAATACCCCGAAACGGATAAGGGGAAGAATAAGGGCAGGTACCGGCTTCCCTATACCCTGGAAGGTTCCTGCAGAAATAATCGCTATTGTTATACCGAAAAAAGAGAGTGCGGTAATACGTATTTGTTTTACACTTCCCGCGATAACAGCGGGTACATCTGAAAACAGGGAAAGGATAAAAGGGGCCAAAAGTATATAGCACACTGCTAAAAAGAGAGCTGTTATCATAACAAAAAATGTATTTTTTATATAAATCGTATGAAGCCGGTCCTTTATCTGTCTTCCATAATTCTGGCCGATCATTGTCGTATGCGCCCCGGATATCGAGAAGGCAGGGATTAAAACCATCTGGTCGAGTCTTCCGCATATTCCCCACGAGTTCATCTCTGCCTCACCTATGGAGCTTACCAGGTTATTTAACACGATAAAAGCTAATGAGAGAGATATCATGCTTAATGCCTGGGGTGCCCCGATTCGCACTATTTCAGCTACAAGTTCTTTTTTTGCTTTAAAAATATTCAGATTAAAAGGAATGGATGATTGATTCGTAAGAAAAATAAAAATGACATACAGGGCAGTGATAGCGATTGAAACAGTGGTTGCAAATGCAGCCCCGGCAACCCCCATCTTTAATACAAAAATAAAAACAGGATCTAAAATAATATTTAAACCAGTAGAAAGACTCATTGCAATGGCAATATGCTTTGTAAGGCCTTCGCCTTGAAGAATTCCGATAAATACATACCCGATAAGCAGTATTCCCAATCCCGGGAGAATATATGAAAAATATTGAATACCATATTCTATCGCTTCATCGGATAATTCGTCCCCTGCAAGGGAAAAGATAATTTTTTTAAGGAAAATATACCCGAAAAGGAGGGAGATTATGGTAATAATAACTGCTATGAAAAGTGCTGAACTTGAACTCCCGTTTAATGCTTTCTGATTTTTTTCACCAATACCACGGGCAACCAGGGTACTTACCCCAATAATAAGACCATTTCCAAGGGATAAAAAAAGAAAAAAAAGCGGGAAAATAATGGCAGTACCACTGATAAGGGCTGTAGATGTTCTATCTATCTGGGCAATGAAATAGGTATCGACAAGATTATAGAGAAATCCGAATACCTGTCCTATCAGAATTGGAATACCAAGCCGTAATGTCACTGGCAGAATCGGTCCATCGAACATACCCTTTATTTCTCTTGTTTTTATATCAGACAAAATGCACTCCTTTATCAAAAAAAATCTTCTGCATAAGAAGGGTAATACAATATACAGATCAGGAAGGTATTATGCAAGACACAGGGATAATGATCTTTATACATAGAACAATTAGAATTGCATAATATGGTAACGATCAGTTGCATGAAACAAGCATTATTACCTATTCCCTGGATAAGTAATTAACAGATTTCAGGTGCAGCCAATATTATGGACTGCTCCAGACTATGGTACCGGAATCATCCAGTATAATGACTTTTCCTTCGTTTGAAACGAGTACCTTATTCCCCGGTTTGTCATTATCGGTTTTCCACAAACTGTTCCCTTTAAGATCAAATACCATTAATTTCCCATTATCCCGGCTCAGGACGCAGATGTATGGTCCGGTATCAGCCACCGGATCAAACGGGGCTTTCCATAGTAAAGCATCATTCTCCAGATTATATAAGGAAAGTTTTCCATCAAGTTGATAACGCATACAATATCTCTTATCAACAGATGCCAGACTTTGCCCGGGGAACAGGAAATCACCGCGTTCAAGGACGGAATGCTCATCCCTGATACTGTTCAGCCAGATATAAGCAGAAAGAAAGGCAGAAAAGGCAGCTTCCACATGAATTTCTATTCCCAGGGGAATAAAAAATGCAGGCGAAAGCTGTACATCATATCCCTTTTCTTTAAAATATTGATATACAACCACCGAGTTTTCATAAGGAACAAGATCATCATGCGGGGAATGGAAAAGTCTCATTTGCATACCGGGCGGAATATCCCATGTATATGAATTGTTATTCTGTAAGACCTTGTATATCATTCCGTCTTTTTGCGAAAGCTGGGCTATAAAATCATCAGTAAGAATTTCACAGGGAATAGCCGGCATCAGTTTCTGGACATCATTTGACGGGTAATTCCCGTCGGATTTGTCCCATACCTCATAATATTCCTTTTTTATTGACCGTTCTCTGGTAAACCATTTATCATAACCATCCCCGTACATTGCATTGAATCCGCGGATTGTCATGGGCAAAAAATATCCGGCAGGAAATTTTTCCTTCCTGAGCATAAGAAATCTCATCACCTCGGAAAGTGAGTGCGGACCGGCGCAGGGGGTGCTTGCTTTAAGGTTCAATTGTTTATACGGATCTTCCGTAAGCTTCCTTGCAGCGGACATGGTTACATATCCTCCCTGGGAGTAACCTATAAGATACGTTTGATTATTCCAGGAAACATACTGGTTCTTTTCTATATCTTTCTTTGTTTCAAGCAGTAAATCTGCAACGGAAAAAGCCAGGGGTTCAGTACACACGTATGGTTGTATATGGTCATTATCATCACCCATTCCCTGGTAATCTGCCATCGCAACAATATATCCGTAAAGACCTGCAAATAGAATTCCAACTATTACTTCAAATGTATTAAAAGGATTTTCTATATCAAAACAGGAAGGGGCTTTTTTGCGTTCCATTGTTGTGCCGTGCTGATACCCTGCTATCGGAAAGGAGTAACTCTTTGTTGCACTTATTGCATTCGGGATAATCAATAAACCGGATAGTTTTATTTCTTTTTGAAGTGTCGGATCTTTGGAAGGGTAATTCACCTTATAAATATCGACATTTGGGAAAAAGATATCTTCGGTCAGGGGGATCAAAACACCCTCAATAAATTCGATAATCTTTTTCCCTTCCAGCCATTTGATAAACCATACAATGATATCAGGTAAAGCTTTGCCTGAATCATCGACCAATTTTTCTACAAGCGACTTTATATAAGTTGCTACATTTATTTTTGCTATTAATGTTTTATCCATCATTATTCTCCTTATCCTGGATAGTGCAATATTATCATTTCAGTTAAAAAGCAATGCATTATTTTCCCGGGACATGTTGTCTTTTTTTGTCTATGCATAATCATTTTTTAAAACAGATTTCATATTTCCCTGATGTGTAATCAGGCAATGTATAGACAGAAAAAAGCAGGTAAGATATATTTGAGTAATCAAAAAGTAACCTGTCCTCCCCGGCCCTGTTTCGATAAGGCTTATCCTGATCATCTTCATTAAATGCAATAATTTCCAGGGGGAAAAGCTCTCCCGTGGATGGTGTGAGTTTCTTATTATTATAACAGACAGCAAGAGAAATCCCGTCGATATTTTTGTCCTGGGGCAGGAGAGCCACTTTATAAGAAACAGCTTCTTTATCCGGGGTGATTTCACCCTGTATTGCCTGCCAACTGGAATCGAGGATCATACCGGTATCTTCGATCGTATTATGTGCCGGATTTTCTCCCTGATGATACATATTTTTTGGTCTGGGACAAGCCTGACACCCAAAAAAGAATAACATCATTATTATAATGATGAGATATGTGTTCGCTTTACGCATATATATTCCCCCACTCAATTCTATGATGTCTCCATAATAGGAAAAATCAAAATCTTTGTCAAGCTTTTTATTTTCCTGGGTGCGATTTCCGGATCCAGTTTTTTTCGCTATAAAAATATTGATCTTTGGCATGTGGAAGTTATTTACCCCAGGACCCGGGCCTCTGGGTAAGACTATTTACCGGTTTCATCTACCGCTTTACACGGGCATTCCCTTCCCAGATACTCCACACCTGCTCTTCATCTGCCGGTTGACCATAATCGGTGAATTGAGTGGCAACAAGTGCTCCTGTCGCCCACCCGAACCGTATCCATTTTTCCGGTTCCCATCCCTTAAGGATGGCATAAAGCATACCGCCGACAAATCCGTCCCCGCCCCCGATCCTGTCCAGGATTTCTATCTCCCGCGGCTCAACCACATGCCAGTCGCCCCCTTCGGTGAGGATGCTGCCCCATAAATGGCTGTTTGCACTTACCACCTGCCGTAGTGTCGTCGCAAAAACCAGGGTGCCGGGAAATGCCTCTTTTGCCCGTGTAATCATTCCTTTAAACCCCTCGATCTTTGCAGCCAGATCTTTGCCCCCGGCTTCAGGTCCTTTGATCCCCAGGCAGAGTTGAAAATCTTCCTCGTTCCCTATGAGGATATCCGTGATACCGGCGATTGCATTAAAAATCCGGTGCAGTTCCTCTTCCCTCCCCTTCCAGAAAGAAGCACGGTGATTCAGATCAAAAGAGATCTTTGTCCCATATTCTTTTGCCGTCCGGGCGATTTCCAGGCAGAAATGGCTTGTCTGTTCAGACAGGGCACAGATAAGACCGGAAAGGTGGAGAATCCGGACACCCTCCCTGCGGAAAATTCGTTCCAGGTCAAAGTCTTTTACATTCAGGATCCGGCCGATTTCACCTGCCCTGTCGTTAAATACTCTTGGTCCCCGGGTGCCGAATCCGCTGTCTGCAATATTAATCTGGTGCCGGTATCCCCATGGCCCTCCCTGCTCAACCTCCACTCCTTCATACTCTATATGCCGGCTTGCCAGGTTATCTTTTATAAACCGTGCAATGGGACTGTCCTTAACAAAGGCCGTTAACACCTTTACCCGGAGTCCCAGGTAGGCAGAAATGCTTGCCACATTGGATTCCGCACTGGTAACCTGCATTGTAAAGGTATTGCTGCAATGGACAGGCTGCCTGTTTACAGGAGTAATCCGGATTCCCATACTGGTGGGAACCAGCAGTGCATACCGGCAATCCTTTTTTAATTCGATACTCATATATACCTCGTTTCTACGGACTTCATGAGTCATCCTATGCTATTTAAATCTTTTTTTCAAGCATACTCGTGAGTTGGGTGCGAACGCCATAACAGGTTTTAAAAACCACGGAACACACTGAATACACAGAAATAAAAGACCGAAAATAAAATAATGAAA